>JAHFAB010000112.1:1226-6514 GCA_023250795.1 Bacteriovoracaceae bacterium | reverse complement strand
GCCAGATGTGAAGTGCGTTTTTTTCGAGATGTCTGTTGCCTAATGGCTGGTGTAGCTGTGCTTGAGGCGGAATCACAAGCTCTTTATATCCATAATCCAACTCCTTTTCAGAAGACTGGAACTGAGGAAATTTTAAAAACGCAGCTCTGAGGGCAGAGCTGGATCCATCGGTGCCAATCACTGTTTTTATAGTATTCGTGCTGGGAGGGAGTGATTGAGAGGATTTTTCAAAATCAGATGCACTGATTTTTTTGTTAAAATGAATTTTTACTTTGTTTTTTTCAGCCTCACTCATCAAAAACGAGTTTAGCCATTCTCTAGAGATCGAATAAATGCACTCCGTATCGTCCCTTCCATAACGTTGAAAAGTGAGTTCTCCGTTTTGAGCATGGATCATGCGCCCCTTCATGGGGATGGCTTGGGCGAGAACTTCTTTTTCAAGCTCGAGCTCGCTGAGAGCATACAGGCCGCGGGTGGAGATGGCTAAATTAATGGATCTCCCTCTTTTGCGAGAGGACCCTGTGCTGACGTCTTGATTGGTTCCTATGCTTTTACTCTCTGTGCCCGCTTTGTTGTCTTTTAGTCCCACTCTTAAATCAGGGCGTCGCTCGAAAATCTCTACTTCAAATCCTTTTCTAGAAAGAAAAATGGAAAGCAATGATCCTACAAGCCCGGCTCCTATCAATGTGATTTTCGTATTACTTTGCATAAAAATTTCTGTTTAATCCTCAAAGCCTAAGATAAGGCTGCATTTTTTCTAAACCATAACTATCAATTGCATTGAGTCGGTTGTGGCAGGCGCACAGGACGGTAAGGTTTTCCTGCGTAGAGCTGCCCCCTTGAGCAACCGGTACAATATGTTCGACCTGTAAGAAGTATTTTTCAGTACAACGTTTCCCTGTGATCTCAGAAATATAAGTACATTGTTCTCCAGCTAGTTCAAATGCCGTTTTTATCTCAGAAACTGAGATGTAGATCCGACCTGTTTTTTGTTTTTGATGTGGCGTCAATACTTCATTCTTTATTTTTTGCGCTACTTCGCCTTTTACTTCTTCTGGCGAAGTAGCATTTGTCTTTATTTTCTGAGATTTTTCTTTTCCGGCCGCCACTTCTCTAGTTACTTCGCCGGGAGAAGTAGTGACTCGCTTTTCATCGGTGGCTGCTTTGCCGACCACCGTTTCTCGTTTCACTTCGCCAGGCGAAGTAAAAGCTGAATTTGCCACTTCGTCTGGCGAAGTAGCCAGACCATGCACAATTGGCGAAGTCACTTTGAGCGCTTTTTTGAGTCCAGTTTTAAAAATATCCAAGTAACTGGGGTCTGTATTCCCTTTCTGACGAAGTTTGGCTTTCATCTGCGCCATGAGCTCTAAAAGTTCTTCGTCAGCGACAAAACGAAGTTCGCTTTGGGTTGCGTTTAAAACCCGTAACTTTTCTTGAGGCAAAGCTTCTGGGGAAATCTCAGCAAATATTTTTTCAGCTTCTTGTCGAGATTTGGTTTCTACTTGCTTGAGCAACTCCTTTTGCTCCGCAGCAGTGTAAGACTTTTTCCTCTGTTTATCATGACGTACAAACTTTTGAAATGATCCAATGACGGAAAGACCGAGAGAACCGTTCTCTAATGACTCCTTAATTTCAGGAAGTTCTACTGCGAGTCTCATTGCGTCGATTCTCAGCTGCGCACTCGCGTTGCAATATTTTAGATGCTGAGTGCAATACTCAAACATGCTGCTAAACCCAAGTCGTGCGTAGAGCCGCCTACTTTGAATTTCCCTCAAGTGATCTAAAACAGAATTAGTCATCTCTCGTTCGTGTAAAACTGCTTTTTCAGTTCGTTCGATGAGTTCAGAATCGGATAGTTTTTTTATGTCAGCTGCTGTCATTGTCTGACCCTCTTTATGAGATGGGTGTGTAACATAAAATACTTTAAAAACAACTAAAAAATAGCTAAATTTAATTAAAAAATATCTAAAAATCCGGCAAAGCCTCAGGCCAAAAGACTCCGCTATTTATGCGCAAGCCCTCAGCCTTTAACGATAGCGGCCAATTCTTTCGCAAATAAAAAAACATCATTATATGAATTATAAAGAGGCACTGGAGCTACACGGAGAATATCGGGCTCTCTGAAGTCACAGTGGATTCCTTTGGACTTGAGCTCTTCGACTAGACTTTTTCCAGCAAACCCGCCCTTTATTCCGCCATCTAACTTACCAGATATCTGGCCATTTATTTTACCACTTATCTGGTAAGACAAATGCGCTCCTCTTTGCTCTGGATCCCTGGGGGTGACTAAGGCAATAGAGTCCCCTAGAAAATGCTCCAACAAAAATTCCAAATATCCAGTGAGCTGAACACTTTTTTCACGAATGGCCGACATCCCAGCAGCCTCAAATATTTCTAAAGAAGCTCGGAGCGCTGCCATCTGAAAAATCGGGGGATTACTCAGTTGCCACGCTTCTGCGCCTGCAATGGGATCAAAAACAGGAGCCATTTCAAAACGTTTGATTTTATTATGCCCCCACCATCCCTCAAACCGGGTCAGTGTTTTCCCAAGTCCGTGTCGTTCATGTACAAAGCATCCGGCAATTCCACCCGGGCCTGCGTTTAGGTATTTATACGAACACCAAACTGCGAAATCGACATCCCAATCATGAAGGTGCATTTCTAAGTTGCCGGCTCCATGGGCGAGATCAAAACCCACAAAGCATCCGTGGGCATGTCCAGCTTCGGAGATCGCTCGCAGATCAAAAGCTTGCCCAGTGAGGTAGTTTACATTTCCGAGTAAGATGAGAGCAATCGAACGCCCTTCTTTTTCGATCAAAGAAAGCAGGTCTTCCTTGCGAATGGTATGTTCACCCGATCTGGGAGAAATTTCTAAAACCGTGTGGCTCGGATCGTGTCCGTGAAACTTGGCTTGAGAGTTTACTGCGTAATGGTCCGAGGGGAAAGCCCCTTTTTCAATCAGAATTTTAGAGCGCTCCCGAGTGGGGCGGTAAAAAGAAACGAGCATGAGATGCAAATTGACCGTGAGGGAGTTCATGTTCACCACTTCATTCGATTTTGCTCCTACCAAATTGGCTGTCATGAGGGTGAGTGATTCGTGATACGGATACCAAGGATTTTTGGCATGAAAATGCCCTTCGACTCCAAGACTCGCCCAGTCTTTGAGTTCCTGTTCGATATAGGTCTGCGTTTTATTTGGTTGGAGGCCCAGAGAGTTGCCTGCAAAATAAAGACAGTCATGAGACTTAAACTTTGGTATGTGAAAAAGTTTCCTATACTTTGCCAGAGGGTCGTGAAGATCCAAAGATTTTGCAAATTTTTCTGTGGGTTTAAAATCACTCATTTTTTAAATCCAACCATTCTAATGCCGTGCCGCTCAGGAGACGCTCGAGGGTTAAATCGGAAAGTCCAGCCACTGACTCGATCAGTTTCCCGGGTATGGCCTCTCCCAAAGGAAAGGGATAATCAGATCCGAGAGCTACCTGATTTTCTCCATAAATTTCTAAAATCGTTTTCAGTGCGAGGGGATCGTGCACCAACGAATCTACATAAAATTTTCCAATGTATTTTCTGGGATTATGAGGGTTGTCAATGGCGCATAGATCTGGGCGGGATAAAAACCCTTGTTCGATTCTTCCGAGAGTGGCTCCAAAAGCCCCTCCTCCATGTGCGAAACAGACCCGGAGTTTAGGGAGGCGTTCAAAGATCCCTCCAAAAATCATCGAGCAAATCGCAAGAGAAATCTCTGCTGGCATTCCCACTAACCAAGGGAGCCAATACTTTTGCATTTTAGCAGCACCCATCATGTCCCAAGGGTGGACAAAGATCGACGCCCCAAGAGCCTCTGCAGCCTCGAAGAATGGAAAAAGTTTTTCGTCATTGAGGTTCCAGTCGTTGACATGTGAACCGATCTGAACTCCAGCAAATCCCAGTTCTTTTTTACAGCGTTCGAGCTCTCCGATGGCAAGTTTTGGGTCTTGCAAAGGGACTGTGCCAAGACCAATAAATCGTTTTGGATTTTTATCCACTACACTGGCGATATGATCATTGAGAAAACGAGAAATCTCAAGACCGTCTCCAGATTTCGCCCAATAGCTGAACATCACAGGGACAGTCGAAAGAACTTGGCGGCTGACTCCGTGCTGGTCACAGTCTCGGATTCTCTGAAGAGGATCCCAACAATTACTCTCGATCTCTCTAAAAAACTTTCCATCATCCATCATCATACGGGCATGGCAAGGCTTGTGATGATCAAGCCAAATAAAGCCACCGTATCCAAATTTTTCTTTGAACTTGGGGAGGTCAGGGGGGAGAATGTGAGTGTGAATGTCGATTTTCATTTCTGTTCCGTCCCACATTTTTTACAGATTGCATGAGATTTATCTCTGTAAAAATTTTCAAAGACTGGTGGTAATTGCGTGACTAAATTCGTGAGATGAAAAAATTCTTCATAGAGTTTGTTTTTACAGTTTGCGCAATACCAAACAAAGCCGTCGAGCTCATGGTTCAGTCTTTTTCTTTCTAAAACAAGGCCCACGGTGCCAGAGGGGCGTTTCGGAGAGTGGGGGATTTTTGGAGGGAGCAAGAAAATTTCTCCCTCCGAGATAGGAATGTCATGGAACTCTCCCCCCTGCATGAGGGTCAGAACGATATTTCCTTCGACCTGATAAAAAAACTCTTCGCCTGGATTGATATGAAAATCTGTTCTTGTGTTTGGACCTCCTACGACCATGACCATGAACTCCCGATCCTCCCAAACGAGTTTATTTCCGACAGGAGGTTTGAGTAAGTCTCTGTGTTCGTCGATCCATTTTTTGAAGTTAATCGGTTTTAGCATTTCTATCCTCTATTCTACTTCAGCAATGCACTTGAGTTCGATAGAGATGGGGGAGGGGAGACTTCCCACCTCAACCGTAGTTCTACAGGGTGGATTGGTTTTGAAGTATTCGGCATAAATTTTATTGTAAACGGGGAAATCTTTTTTCATGTTGGTTAAAAAAACAGTGACGTCGATGATCTTTTCCCAACTCGAACCTGCCTCTTCTAAGACCGTGCGAACATTTTTAAAAACAGAGTGGCACTCAGCTTCAAAACTTTCTGGAATCAGATCTGTCCCAGGTTCTCTGGAACCAATGCCTGAAAGAAAAATCAGATTTCCCACTTTCCTTGCGTGGGGATAGAGTCCCATGGGTTTCGGAGCATTTTTAGAATAAAAAAGATTTTTCTGATTCATATTTTTTAGACCGTTTTGACACTGATATTTTTCGTTTCAGTAAAAAATCGCAACG
>JAHFAB010000112.1:0-1216 GCA_023250795.1 Bacteriovoracaceae bacterium | reverse complement strand
GGGAGTGCGCAGATCTCGATGCATCCAGGAGTTAATCCAAACGACTCCCGCTTGGAGCTCTTTAGCCATGCGATGGGCTCTTTTTAGATTTTGAGTCCAGACCATCGCGGCTAGGCCATAGGCAGTGCTATTGGCCCATTTCACAACTTCATTTTCGTCGTCAAACGGAATGAGCGTAGCTACTGGACCAAAAATTTCTTCTCGGTTTACTCGGGAGTCAAACGGCAGTCCTTCGATCAGAGTGGGTTCTACAAACCATCCCTTCTCACAGCGACCGGGGGGAGAAAATCTTTTTCCTCCAGTGAGGGTTTTCCCGCCCTCTTTGTGAGCCAGATCAATATAGGAGAGAACTTTTTCCAAATGATTCTGAGAAATCAGCGCGCCTTGGTCTACGTTTTCTAGAGGATCGCCTATTTTGAGAGCTCGAGTTTTTTCAAGAAGTGCAGCTTTGAAAGGCTCGTAGATTTTTCTTTCGATAAAAATCCGAGATCCACAGAGGCAGATTTGTCCTTGATTTAAGAAAGCGGATTTTACTGTGGTTTCAACAGCGTCAGTAAAATCGCAGTCCGCAAAAATCAATGTGGGGTTTTTCCCACCCATCTCTAAAGAAAGTTTTTTGAAAAGGGGCGCTGCTCGTTTTGAAATTTCCGCTCCTGTTTTCGTGCTCCCGGTAAACGAAATGGAGCGAATTCCGGGATGTTCTGAAATCGCATTTCCAATGATCTCTCCACGTCCATGGACGATATTGAGAACGCCGACTGGCAAGCCTGATTCCTCACAAATTTGAGAAAGCAGGGAGGCGGTCATGGGTGTGAGTTCGGAGGGTTTTGCAATCACAGTGTTTCCAGATGCAAGCGCCGGTGCGATTTTCCAGGTGAGTAAATAAAGAGGCAGGTTCCAAGGAGTGATCAGGCCCACGGTTCCTAGGGGCGACCTAAGAGTGTAATTCAAAAAATCTTCGGAGGTATGAGACTCGCTTGAAAATTGAGTGATGGCATCGGCAAAGAAATGAAAATTCTGAGCAGCTCTTGGAATGTCCATTTTTTTCGCAAGCGACAGAGGCTTTCCAGTATCTTTGCTCTCCGCCTGTGCAAGTAGGTCACTCTTTTTTTCTATCTCACAAGCGATGCGTCTTAAGTGCTGAGCGCGTTCTTGTGTGGATGTTCTCGACCACGTGGGGAAAGCTTTTCCCGCCGCTTGAACAGCAAGTTCTAAG
>JAHFAB010000111.1:4839-6526 GCA_023250795.1 Bacteriovoracaceae bacterium | reverse complement strand
ATAACCTTAGTAAGGTTGACGAAGCGATCAAAGTCCTTTCTGAAAATCGAGCCGATCTTGGAGCGTTACAAAACAGATTGCAGTCCAGCATTAATAACATGCAAATCTATGACGAAAATCTGTCTGGCGCTAAAAGTCGTATCTACGATGTGGATATAGCTTCTGAGACCTCAGAGTTGACCAAGAATAATATTCTTGCGTCAGCTGGTGTTTCGGTCCTCAGTCAAGCTAACCAGAATAGTTTACTAGCATTGAAGCTTCTAGGCTAAGTCTAAATCGTAGTTGAACCCACTTAAGAATCTTGGGGCGGGATTTTAGGATTCCGCCCTCGAGATCTGAGGTGATTTTAGAATTGTTAAACTTTAGTTATTTACTAAAGTATTATTTCTTATTTCCGATAGGTCTACTGTCAGCAGGAAGCATTAGGGTTTTCTGGGTAACTGACAGCGTCTGCCAGAGGTACTTTGCTGTTACACGAGGCGGGATCGACTTCTTAGACCAATCGTAGTAACTTTCACTCTAAACTCAGACGTTAAAAACAAACTCGGACTGGAATTATTTAAATATTCTTTAAATAATCAACCAGGACTAACCGGACTCTTTCGATGAGCTGATAACGCAGCGAGTCTAAAAGAGGACGACATACGGAGGCTCGCCTACCATGGGCTTAAGAATATCCACCAATATCGCTGCAATGTCAGCAAATCGTGCTCTTTCTCACACCAGTGAGGATCAGGCAAAATCATATATGCGATTGTCATCTGGCAATCGTATTACTTCTGCAGGAGATGATGCTGCAGGATTATCAATCAGTGAAAATCTGAGAGCTCAAATCCGCTCTATGGGACAGGCTGAAAGAAACGCCAATGATGGTATCTCTTTTGTTCAAGTCGCAGAAGGTGGCCTGACTGAAATTGGAAACATGATGATTCGCATGCGAGAGCTTGCGGTTCAGGCTTCTTCCGATACAGTTGGAGAAAAAGAGCGCGGATTTATCAATCAAGAAGTTCAAAGTTTATCGGCAGAAGTGAACCGAATTGCCAATGTGACTAACTACAACGGTACTTCTTTGCTGAACGGAGAATCTGCAAAGTCAGAACTACAATTCCAAGTTGGAATTCGAAAAGAAAATGATGATGCAGACCGAATTGTTTTTCAACCCAATGACTATAATGTCAAAACGAGTGAACTTGGGATTGATGGGATCAGTTATGAGACCATTGATGAGGCTCGTGAGGCCATGGACAAAGTAGATGGCGGCATAGCAAAAGTTTTCGAGGCTCGCGCTCGATTGGGAGCTACACAGAACAAACTTCACGCAACGGTGAACAATTTGGGTGTAGCTAGGGAGAATCTTGCCAATGCACGATCGCGAATAGCTGACACAGACATTGCCGCTGAGACTTCGGATTTAGTTCGAGGTCAAGTTCTGCAGGCTGCAGGAGTCGCTGTTTTAGCGCAAGCGAACTCCTCCCCGATGCAAGCGTTGAAGTTACTCTAGTTTATCAGATGCGCCTGAACCTAATGCCCGACAATGGTGTCTGGCATTAGGTTCCTTAAGCCCACCCCAGGGAAGTGCCGAGCTTCTCTGGGGTTTTTTTTTACTTCTTCCGTGACTTGCATTGAGTCGCACGGCTGAAAAAGTATTTACTGGGCCTGGCGCTACTTCTTCATGAGCAGTAAAAGC
>JAHFAB010000111.1:0-4829 GCA_023250795.1 Bacteriovoracaceae bacterium | reverse complement strand
AGCTGTGGTTATGATTTGTGCCGGTCCAATTTTAGCAATCTCTTCCCCATGTGAAGTGACAATAACCTGTTCGCCTCTCTGTGCAATGTCTAGATATTTAGAAAATTCAGCTTTCAACGTGGCTACATTCACTTTGAACATTACCAATTATAGTCATAATTGTGACTATAATTTAATTACTAAAGTTAATGCAGAATATCGCCGTTTTTCCCTGCCTTAAAGGTGGGATCATGCTTTTCTAAATACATATCAGTGAGTAGCTCAAAAATTTCCGCATAAGTAGGATCTGGGTGTTCTTCCGCAACCTGCGCTTTGAACTCATTGAGGAGCTTCATGAATTCTGGGCTTGCGTTAAATCTAATTTCCACAACCTTTTCTTTTATTTTTTCCTGTAGCTTCTTTTCCTGCGAAACTAAGTCTTTGAGTTTAGAGACCAACTCGTCGTTTGAGAGTTTGGAAAGTGAAAGTTGAGAAACGTCCTGGGTATCCTTTGGGTTATTTTTCATAGGCCTATCTATAGACCTTGATTGAGTTTTGTTCAATCATTTTTACTTCAGCGGTTACTTTCTCACCCGCCAAACTTCTCAAAAAGTGAAGAAAAGTGGCTCAGGTGGGTCTTGCGCTATTTTTCTTCACTTTGTGCATGCTGTTGCTGTGTCCACTGAAAACCATGAGTAGCGGAAATAGAATTTGACTAAACGCGTCACGCAATGATATAAGCTCAAAACCTAAGGGATTTACAATGAGAATGAAAATAAAATTTGTTGTTAAGCTGAGTTTCATTTTTCTCCTTTTCTATGGAGTTCAAGGAGTTCAAAATCCCGATGCCTTTGCCGATGGTACGTTAAAACCTAGTGGGATAGTCAGATCTATTTGTAATAGCTTCCTCGATTCTGTTCGAGTCGGAGCAAGATTTTTAAAAAATTCTGCGGACTCAAAAGGGGATGCCCAAGTTGTAGAAATAAGAAAATTTTTTGATCGACTGAAACTCACGGTTACAGCAGATGAGCTTTATGCATTGCAAAGAAAAATAAAAAATGGAACGGAAACTATGCGTGGAGTTTTTAGTGCAGAAATCACACAGAGGGAGATGGTCATTGAGTTACTCTTAATGAAGCTCGATGTAGCTTTGAGTTCTGGAGAATTTGATGATGCCTTTAAACTGATTGGCTATTGGCGTTTTGTACCCGGTTACCCGTTTGCTAAATTTCCATCAGTTCAAACTATTTTTAGAGAGCTAGAAGTCGCTGCAATCAAGATTCAAAATACGCTCTTACAAACAAAAATTATTGTTAATAAATTAAAAGATACACAAAACGCTCGATATGATACAGCCCTAATTGAAAAGAGAAAATTATTAAAAAAACTATTGCAAGAAAATCTGAAAAAACTAGACGAGCTTTCATATGTGTTTGCAGAACACTATCCTTTTTATCGTAGAATTAGAACTCATTTGAATTACGTTTTGAGAAGCTCCGACTATAATGCAATTAGTAAAAAAACTGCAATATCTGTCTTGAGTTATTTAGGGTTAGACAGTCAGCTCTCAAGAAGTGCTCACTTTGATGATATCGAAGCTTTTAAAGTCAAAATGAAAGAAATCGGTTTTCCAGTTAGTGACAATGAAACTACAGGCGCCGTTAACTGGGAGAGCACGTTTGCAGAGTTAACTAAAGAAAGACGTCAGTATGTTACGAGTAATGAGCCTAGAACTTTATTGAAAAAAGACGAAGATGATTTTTTAGGAGATGACACTTTATCTGCCATCGCAGAGCTTCCTTCTGTAGCTTATTGGAGCATTAGTTTTGAAAGGAGATTTCAAAGGAGTAGTTTTTATTCGGTATTAGATGCGCAACTTATTTTAATGGGTACAAACTTCATAGTTAACAAAATCCCAGGTTTATTCAGTAAAAAATTGTTAAACACCTTATTAACTAATATTCCTTTTAATCGAGCAATTAATGAATATGCTCTTGATGGAAGAGCTAAAAACCTACATTTTCACCGATTATTTTCGATTATGAAGATGGAAGAAAATAACTCTAAACTAAGGACAGAAGAAGAAATAGAGACAGAAGAATCAAATGAAAGACAAGAAGTAGACTCTCGTGTTGAAATATCTCGAGCAATGTTAGAACCGAATATACCTCCTGTTTCTCCCCCTCTTTCATCCCCACTTTCACCCAAAGATGAGCTTTTGAGAAGACAATGCGTGCGTCTATTGGGGTTTGCAATCAAGGATAAAGAAATTCTAATCACCGCTGCAAGACTGATTGAGTTTAGTGATAAGTGGAATGAGCTTTTGTTTTTTGTAAAAAGCTATTCTAAAAAAGCAACAATACGAGCAGAGGGTATGGAACCTCCGCAAGAGTTTGATCGAAATTCAAAAAAATTATTTGTTATGATGACCGAAGCACAAAGCGTGATAGATGATCAAAAAATCCCAAATATTTCTTACGTATATGAACAGAGTCTTTTTCATCGTTTTTCTAATATTCTTCTTTATGCCTTAATGGCCCTTGGTGCGGATCAGTATCTACATATAACACAGCCTTTATTTGATTTTATACATCAATATACGAGATAAATTAACGCACTAACCCCCATGCGTAAACCACTGCGCCTGCTAGAGGAATGGCAGCCCACGCAGGTGGCTTCCAAAGTAAAGAGATGAGCAAAAGTGCGCAAAATATTCCAATGAGGAGAGGGGTGTGGAGCGTGACAAGCCCCAATTGTAAAGTCGTGGCGAGGATGCTGCCAATGACTGCAGGGATCGCCCAGGCTGTAAAGCCTTGAGCGCCTTTTGTGCCGCTCATTTTTTTCCAAACTTTAGGGAGAAAAAAAAGAATGTTTACAAAAGCTGGAAAAAAAATTCCAAATGTAGCGACGAGCGCCCCTACGAGTCCAGCGGCTTTGTACCCTATAAAAGTAGCTGTAATGACGACAGGGCCGGGCGTCACTTGACCGATGGCCAAGCCGTCCATGAACTCAGAATGCGTGAGCCAATGAAATTTCTGAACTACATCCGCTTCTAATACGGGGACGACGGCGAGCCCTGTTCCAAAGACGAAAGCTCCGGCTTTGAAACAAGTCCAAAAGAGGAGCCCTGGTACTAAAATCGCAGGTGAGATGCTGAGTATTTTTTTCCCAAAAAATCTGCCAGAAAAATTTGCACCGATCAGACCAAACCCTAAAATGATCAACGGCTCCAAGGCTGGTTTGAAAAAAACCACACAGGCGCTTGCCAGCGCAATGGCCCATGCGTCTCCCTTTCTTTGATAAGGTTTAGCTAACTGAAAAGTGGAGAGAAGAATGACGCTGAGTGCACCGGCCTGCATCCCAGAAAAGAGAGGAGAAAACGTCTGTGTGAGTGAGGAATGTGTGTAAAAATAACTAAAAGCCAAAACCATAAAAAAAGACGGTAAGATAAAAAGAGATCCAGCGAGTAATCCTCCCCAAGTTCCCCCACGAAGACGTCCGAGGGTGATGGCCATTTGCGTGGCCACTGGTCCTGGCAGTAATTTGCAAAGTGCGTAAGCCTCTGAAAACTGCTCTGCTGTGAGCCACTTTCGTTTGCGAGAAGTTTCTTCTTCCATCATTGCAATGGTGGCCAGTGGACCCCCAAAGCCTAAAACTCCAAGTCTAGAAAAAATCGAAAAAATCTCTTTCATCTTATTGATGAGTCTAAGCGATAGGAATAAAAAGTTCTAGGCGGAAAAAAAATCAGGGGTCACATCAGATTCAGAACATTTTCAAGGAAGTGCTCAGCAGATAAAAATATGACACAATCTGACTTTACTTGTCTTTATTTGTCGTTAACAATCATTAATTGTCGCGTATTTGGTAAGAGGTGGAAAGAAGACGGCCGAAGATAGATGGCTTTCTGTTGAGGAGATTGACCAATATATGGGCGTTTCCAAAGTAACCATCTATAAGTAGTTGGAGCGTGGCTCTATTTCATCACATCGAATGGGGAAGCTTTAGAGGTTTAAGCCCTCTGAGTTGGATGAATGGATTCGATCTGGTAAGGCCGTACCAATATCTAAGGAAAAGAAACCGAGGGGGAAGAATGGAAAGTCAAATAAGCAATTTACCTGAAAATGTTAGGATAACTTTAGCTGATTTTGTAGATGCAGCAAAAACAGAATGCAGTGGCAGCTTAAGCGCTATCGTGCTTTATGGTTCAGCAGCGGAAGGCAGGTTAAGGCCCACTTCCGATGTTAATCTCATTTTGGTTTTTAGGGAATTTAATGTCCCTCAAATAGATCGATTACGAGAGAAGTTACGAGTGGCCTATGCCGCGATTCGCCTCAACGTAATGTTTATCTTGGATTCGGAAGTGTTAATTGCATCTGAGTTTTTTGCAGTTAAGTTTACCGATATTCTTAGTCGAAACCGAATTCTTTTTGGATCTGATCCATTTAAAAATATAGAAGTATCTCGATCAGCAACCCTTCAGAGGCTTAGGCAAGTAGTTGTAAATCTTACATTAAGATTACGTGAGCGTTATGCATTGGTGAGCCTACGAGAAGAACAGCTCATGCCTATTATAGCGGATGTTACCGGGCCCATTCGTGCATGTGCAGCAACCATTTTAAGTCTGCAAGGAAAAAAGACCGAGCATCCCAAGGAAGCTTTACAGATTTTGGTCCAGGCATTTTCAGGTGGGAATTGGACCCAAATTTTAAAAAATATGTCATTGGCACGCGAAGAGCAGCAACTGAAACCAGGAGATGCCGCTTCAACATTACTAGGTATCCTTGAGTTGTTGAAAGCCATGCAAAAACAAATTCAAGGCTTGAGTTGAGGTTTTTATGTTGATGAATCCA
>JAHFAB010000110.1 GCA_023250795.1 Bacteriovoracaceae bacterium | reverse complement strand
TCCACAATTTGGGCAGCAGCTTTTCTGCAAATTCTCCCCAATTGCTGTTGTAGACTCCTCAACCCCGGCTCACGCGCATAATCGAGCATGATTCTCCTGAGCGCAGATCTCTGAATTCTCAAATGCGTAGGCTTTAGCCCATGGGCTTCGAGCTCCTTGGGGAGAACATACTTGAGAGCAATCTCTTCTTTTTCTTCGAGGGTGTAGCCAGGCAATTCAATTTGCTCCATCCGATCTAAAAGAGCGGAGGGAATATTAGAAGTCGTATTGGCCGTTGCTATAAATAAAACCCGAGATAGATCAAAAGGAACATCGATATAATGATCCAAAAAAGCATGATTTTGCTCTGGATCTAAAACTTCTAAAAGCGCACTCGCGGGATCACCTTGATAACTTTGTCCGAGCTTATCAATCTCATCAAGCATGAGGACAGCATTTTTAGTCCCAGCTCTTTTGATCCCTTGTATGACCTTTCCGGGCATAGCTCCGATATAAGTTCTCCTATGGCCCTTGATCTCAGCCTCGTCCCTCATCCCTCCGAGTGAAAACCGATAAAAATTCCTACCCAAAGTTTTCGCAATCGATTTTCCAATCGAAGTTTTTCCGACTCCGGGTGGACCCACCAGACAAATAATCGAACCCTTTGGATCTGACTTGAGTTTCCGGACGGCTAGAAACTCGAGGATTCTCTCTTTGTCTTTCTCCAACCCAAAATGATCCTGCTCTAAGATCTGTTTTGCATTTTTCAGATCTAAATTATCCTCCGTCTGCTTACTCCAGGGCAAAGAACAAAGCATTTCCAAATAATTACGAGTCAGATTGTACTCAGGAGAATGTTCAGAGAGAGTTTCGAATTTCTTAAGCTCTTCGAGTGCTGTTTTCTTGGCCTCTTCTGACATCCCAGCTTCTTCGATTCTCTCTTTGAAAGTTCTTGAATTTTTGTCTTTTCCTTCTTCTTCTATGCCCAGTTCTTTCTTAATCGTTTTGAGCTGTTCTTTGAGAAAAAATTCTCTCTGCATTTTGTTCATCTTACTGTTGACTTCATCCGATATTTTTCTCTGAACATCAGCCACATCCTGCTCACGCCGCAAGTGGATCAGCAATTTCTCAAATCTCGCTTTGACTGAGAGAGTTTCTAAAAAATCCTGGGCATCTCCTTTGGGCGGAGACAGCGCAAAAGCCACCAAATCTGCCACAGTTCCGGCCCCCGGAGCATTGATCATGGCCATGCGCATTTCTTCGGTGAAAAAGGGATTGGCCTCTGAAAGTTTTTTTACGTGGCTGATGACGGAGCGAGTGAGCGCGTCCATCTCGGTGGATTTTTCACTGATATCATCCAAATATTCTGTCTCGATAACAATGTGGGGTTTATCAGCTAAGACCTGTTTGCTCCGAAAACGCTTCACACTATGAATCAAAAGATTGACCGAACCATCTGGCATTTTCAGGCGCTTGAGAATTTTGACTACGACCCCCACATCAAACAAGTCCTCTGGAGACGTATTCTCCGTCACCTCACCTTTTCGAGTGAGGAGAAGACCTAAAAACCTCTGACGGCTGATCGCTTCTTCTATGGTGGCTACAAAACGAGGCTGAACGACCATAAGTGGCGCCATGAGAGTTGGATAGACCACTAGGTTTTGAATGGGTAAAACAAAGAGATTCGGTGGCAAGAGCTGCTCCGGAAGAACTAGACTACTGGATTTATCCCCATCATTTTTTGGAGCTATCTCAGCCTGTTGAGCTCCGTCTCCATTTTCATTGGAATCCTTAGGTGAATCTTTTGGGCTTGCCATATCTGAACTATGGGCACTATATCGGGTTTGGCAACTTGCTCATTCGGCAATACTACTCGGCGATGTTTACTCAGGCGGATTTGATAAGACCGCCAGATTAATTTTCTCTAGTAAGTCATGGGAAAGACTGGGAGAAGTACTATCAGATTGAGAAAAACCTAAGGACGTGCCATCGGGTTTTAGCTTCTCAATCTCCTCCACTGTTTTTACAGCAATTTCAGTTCCCCCCACCGCTCTTTTTGCCACAATTTCGTGCTTATACCTGAGTTGCAAATACTTTTTACGTGGAGAACCGTTCACTTGATACTCTTGATACTTGTCCTGAGATTGAGAGTAAATCCAATCCGTTTCAAGAGTACGTTGTGTGAGATTTTTCATTTCAACAGAACTCACCTCTTCGGGATCTCGCTCAAGTATTTTATAGTTTTTTAACGCAGCTTCGACACCCTTCCAGACCGAAGGAAACTCGTGTTCATAAAAATGAGAGCCAGGCATTTTTGCATAATCTTGCGACTTGACTACTGGACTGCTTGCGCAGGCTGACATTAAAAGAATCATTGCACTAAAATAAATTTTACTCATTTTGTTACTCCACCTACCCGAATGTCTACAATAATTCGGACCGGATTTGAAAGCTCAAAAACTTGGACCGATTCTCCTCCTGTTTTTAAACCTACTACAAAGGTCCACATTTCCTCTTCCAAGCGTGGGAGAAGCTCTAAGTGGTCCACCGCCCGGCTTCTCCTAAACTGCATTTTCACTTTTTTTGAATCAAATTTTAAATTTGGCTTCCCCCAAACCGTAAAAACCAACCTTTTTTCCTCAGGAGAAACAGCCACTTGATAATAGGGCGTTCGTGGCAAAGCAACCGCCTCCCCAGATTGATTCTTTTCTAAGTCTATTACGAGGCGCTCAAATCCAGGATTAGCCGCACGGCGGATGTCCTTTATAATAACATCCTGGATGGCCCGATCCCCTCCTACAAAAAGTCCGTCATGGACATAAATGGGAGTTTTTTTAGATTCTGCCAGATACACTTTCTCGGGGCGAATGGCAGCCTCAGATCTTCCATTTATACAGATTACAAAACAAGAAACCCAAAACCATTTGAATAGAGTGTTCATAGATCTCTCTAATTTAACTGGGCTCACGGGAACAAGCAACCGGAACTCCGTCTTATTTTGACTTCTTGCGCAATATAAAAAAAACAATCCCCAATAAAATGCCAAGACCGAGTATGAGCATTCTCTTCCACATATCGACTGGAGGTGGCTGATCGTTTATGGCACTTGCTTCAGTTTTTACCGTCTCCCTTGTAGGAGTACTTTGGGGAGAGCTCGAGGGTTGAACAAGAGTTTGGGGAGTGGATGCCTTTGCCTTTTGACCTTGAGATTGGACAAGCTCTCTTAGAGCCTGCAAAGGCCAAGGCTCTTTCATTCCAGCTCCGATGATTTTTTCAACTCCGCTATCGTCTTTTGCAATGTTAAACTTTCCCATCATCATGCCGCTGATATCGTAGGAGCCTTCTTTGTTCTGTTCGTTCAGAGTGACAACAACGTCTTCTCCGGAAGTGAACTCTGCGGTTCCTGCAACCTGCATCCCAATCCCATCTTTTGTTCCCCCAAGCTCTCGAATCTGGATCACAGATTTCGGAGCCACCTTTCCCTTAAAAACCTCGGTCACTTCCAAATCATAAAAAGTAAAAATCCTCTTCACCTGGTCGCTTCCCTCCACCCATTGTGCTCGACTAGACCCGATTTTTCCTCTGACCAGAGTGGAAGTGCCTTCTACCGTTTCTGGAAAAGGCTGCTCGTAAAATGAGGTGGCTAAAAAAAAGAAAGGGCTCATGAAGATAAAAAACGGAAATATTCTTTTCATAATGCTCATTCTATTCCTGGAGATTGATATTTTACACTGTATTCTGGCACAACGGAGTTTGCTCTGAGCTTTCCGTACAGGATCAACCTGATCCAACATAAAGTCAGACATCCTAATATGAGTGGCGAATCACGTAAGCTGCAACCATTCACCCACGGCTGTGCATTGCTCTCACGCTCGATGAAAAGCAGTTTTTTTCTCAGAAACTGAGATATAAACCCGTGGGGTCCTAGGCTGTTTGTAAGAAGCTTTTACTGCCGCTGCAGAAGTAAAACTGGACCTGGCAAATGTCTTACCAGCGGCATTCTTCACGCCGACTTTCACTTCCGCTGAGGAAGTGGAGTTTGGCCTGACAAAAGCTTTGCTCACCCCATTTTTCGCGCTCCCTACTTCTTCAGAAGAAGTAGCGCCCGCTCTAGCAAATCCGTTTTCAGCCGACGCCTGTGTGGACAATGCCCGATTCTTTTCTTTTTTCAGCGCCTTCCTTAATCCACACTTAATAATCTCAGCATAGCTTGGGTCCGTGTTCCCCTTCTGCTGTAACTTTGCCTTCATCTCAGCAATCAGCTCCATCAGTTCCTCATCTGCTACTAAACGAAGCTCTGACTGAGTCCCGTTCAATACCCTAATTTTTTCTTTTGGAAATGCCTCGGGTGCGATTTCTGCAAAAACCTTTTCAGCCTCTACTCGTGACTTATTCTCCACTTGTTTGAGAAGCTCCTGTTTTTCTTCTCTCGAGTATTTCTTTTTTCTTTGGTTCTCATGCCGCACAAATTTCTGAAACGATCCTATGACTGAAAGACTAAGATCTCCCTTTTCCAATGACTCTTTGATCTCGGGTAGTTCTAAAGACAGGCGCATGGCATCTATACGAAGTTGAGCACTGGAGTTGCAATACTTTAGATGCTGAGTGCAATACTCAAACATGCTGCTAAACCCAAGCCGGGCATAAAGCCGTCTACTCTGGATCTCACGCAAGTGATCTAAAACCAGGTTTGTGCTTTCGCGTTCTACTAAAACAGCTTTTTCTGTCTGTTCTAAAAGCTCTGAGTTGGATAGTTTTTTGACGTCGATTGTTTTCATAATTAACCTCGTATTTCTAGACGACCAAGACGAATTCATAGCAAATATTTTACTAAAAAACACTAAAAAATAGCTTTTTTTTATAAAAAAATACACCGCTGTCTGGTAAAAATCCAATTCAAAACACATCTTACAAACTAGCCCCACCATACTCACCCCTTGCACACGCAACAGATGAATGCTAATCCCCTAGGGATGGGTCGCTAGCTCAGTTGGTAGAGCAGCTGATTCTTAATCAGCGGGTCACAGGTTCAATCCCTGTGCGACCCACCACTTGTGGAGGAAGCAAAAATAAAAAACTCCAAAATAAAAACCATTGAGATCGTCGCCGGTCCAAATGGAAGTGGAAAAACTACTTTTGCGAGTGTGTACCTTCTTGGAGACCAGGGTCGAACCTTCTATTTAAATCCAGATCGCATAGCTGCCGGAATTGCTCCACTCGATCTTGAAAAAGCTTCTTTCCATGCCGGACGTGTCTTGATTACAGAAATCAAAACCATGATCGCACAAGGAGAGAGTTTCACGTTTGAATCTACTCTTTCTGGAAAGACTTGGCTCTCAATTCTCAAGAAATCCATTGCACAAGGCTACCAAGTCACCACTTATTTTCTCTACCTAGACTCGATTAAAAAAAATATCGAGCGCATCAAAATGCGCGTACTCAGGGGAGGGCATTCGATTCCCTCGGATGCAGTCCATCGCCGGCATCCCCGTTGCTTTAGCAACTTTTGGCAGCTCTATCGGCCTCTCTGCACAGATTGGTACATTTTTGACAACTCAGGAAAGAAACCGAAGTCCATTCTAAATAAGACTCAGTTTGAAAAATCCTCTATCCACAGCCAGAGAGCATTTATTTCAACTTTCATGAAAGGAAAAATTCCGTGACTGAAAGGGAGAGCGAAGCTAAACTGCGCAGAATCAAAAAAGCGATGGAGGGCTTTCCGAAGGAAGTCCGTCGTGAAGCACGAGCATATCGAGAGGAGATGAAGATTAAAAAAGCATTTGGGAAACTCTCGTTCAAACTTCGCCGCGAAGTTACTCAATCATCAAAATAACCTGGATAGCAGAGCACTTAAACATTACCACTGGATTGTTTGGCACCCAGTTCTGCTTGGTGGAAAACCCAATAGACAGTTGTTGCCACTTTTGTATAGACTCAAGAAGAAATAAAAAAGATGGTTCGAAAAATTTACAAAACACGCCGACTCATACTTCGTCCCTACCAGAGCGCTGACTTCAAAGTTTGGGCTTGGGCTTATAGCAATCTGTTACCCAAGAAGAGCAAACATGATTGGGTGAGAAAGCCAGATCAAAAAGACTCCCTAAGAGAGTTTAAAAAAATAGTACTTCGCCACAAGAAACTAGCAAAAAAGGACAACACTTATGTTTGGCCTATTTTTGAAAAAAAGACTGGGGCGCTTCTAGGAAGTATGGACATATATATTATTTCTCGAGACGTTCTTCAGGTAGGTAATTTAGGCTACCGAATTCATAATCGTTATTGGCGCAAAGGTTTTGCTAAAGAAGCAGTGGTAGCAGTGATTTTGAAGGCATTCAAAGATTTGCACCTCAATCGTCTCGAAGCTATGATCGATCTTGATAATAAACCATCTATTTTTTTAGCAAAAGCAGTTGGTCTTAAAAGAGAATGTATTCGAAAAAAATATTATTTTCAGCATGGCCATTGGGAAGACCAAGTGGTTTTTACTGCAAATCGAAAAGATTTTGGATTTTCTGAACTTCGTCCTAAAATTTAAAAATACAACTCA
>JAHFAB010000109.1 GCA_023250795.1 Bacteriovoracaceae bacterium | reverse complement strand
TCCAGAAAGAAGTCTCAGCTTTTCCCCTGCGAATGTGTATAAAGAAGCTGCAATATTCAGAATACAACCAAGAATTAAAATATTTAGGATCTTCATGATCTATTTCCCCCATTGTTTTAGTTAAACAACCACACTATGAACGATCATATGGCGATTTTCTGAAACCGTCTGATTATTTCTTAATTTTATGCATTTTCTCTTAACAAGTGTTAACGCGGTATTATTTATTAAATTTCGGTGGGGGCTTCTCATTTTGAAAAAAGGTATGATATAAAGAGAGTGGGGAAGGGGGTTCAAGGGTGAACCTTTACCAGTATTCAGATTATCGGATTTTTCTGAAAGCGTATTACTTTGAACAAAAACGTAAAAACGCCAAGTACTCGTACCGAGTGTTTGCCAATAAAGCCAAATTAGCTTCTCCGAATTATCTCAAACTGGTGATTGATGGTAAAAGACGTGTAACGGATAGAAACTTGCAAAACTTTATTCGAGGTTTAGGATTTCAAAGACCAGAAGAATCGGAGTATTTTAAGAGCTTAGTCTATTTTCAAGAATCTCGTGATAGGGAGTCTCGGGAAATTTTTCGAACGCAATTGGAAAAAATTCGAACACAGCATCTGAAAATCACTCTTCAGATTCAAAAAGATCAGCAAGAGTATTTGATGAATTGGCGGCATTTTGCAATTCGTGAGATGGTCTTGCTTGAGGATTTTAAGGATGATCCAGTGTGGATTTCTAAAAGACTCAAAAATGCCGCTACACCAGATCAGGTTTGTCTCAGTCTTGCCTTATTGGTTCGTTTGGGGATGATCCACAAAGATAATGGAAAATATAAAATCCAAGCCCCACTTTTGAGCACTACGGATGAGGTTCCGTCATTGCTGATCAAAAAATTACACGAACAGTTTTTGAACTTAGCCATTCGTTCTTTATATGAAGACGAAATGGGAGAGAGAGAAGTCAATGGCCTGACAATTGCAATTCCACGAAGTAAAATTTCAGATTTCAAAAAATCGATCAAGAACTTTAGAAAAGAAATGAACAAGACTTTTTCAGAAGCCCAGGGGAATCAAGAAGTCTATCAATTAATGATAGGATTTTATCCGCTGACGAAAAAAGGAGAACTAAAATGACAAGGATTAGTTTAAATTTTGTTTTATTTTTTATATTAAACTGTGCTTATGGAAGTGATGTTGGGACTTTTGTGAATGGGACTGAGTCTGGAAATGCAAAATTTTCAGACTACTACAACTCTAACCTCCATCTTAAGTTAAAAGTGCCAGTTTCATGGGATAGAACTGATCTCGGGAGAGCTGTGACATTCAAAGAAAAAATAATGACAGATCAAGTGAGCGGATTTGGAAATTACACAGCTGCTAATTTTGTGACTGTGGCTTTGCCAAAAGTGAGAACCGAAAGCGAGCTTAGAAAATATGTAGAGATTTTTCACTCTAATCGCATCTGGAGCTCTAAAGAATTTGCGGGAAGACCGGGATATATTTCTGCAGATGAAAATGAAGGGATGATCTACATTCTCAAGTCTTCTGGGGAAATTCTTTTGGTACAGTTCAAGGTGAGGGCAGATGGAAATTCAGAGAATGTAATGAGCTTTCTTCTGAACTCCATGGAGTTTGATTGAAGTTAACTCAGGATTTAGTAACTGAAGGGTAAAAGCGTAGGCTTGCATAGAGTCGCCAGTGCGTCCTAATGCTCACGTGAGGATATGCACGAAGCAGCTCTTCATATTTGTTTGAACAGGTTCCAAAAGGAGGGGGCAAACTCCTTAGGGCACGTTTGCATTGTGTATTTTCTGGGTGTGTGCCCGGGGCTAGTTTGTGGAGTTTTTCTAAGGGTATGTTTATAGAAATGACGGTTTTTAATTTTATTTTTTCTCAATAAAAAGCTATTTTTTAGTTGTTTTTAGTAAATTATTTGATATGAACTCATCTAGAAAACGAGGTCATTTATGAAAACAACCGACATCAGAAAACTATCCGACTCAGAGCTTCTGGAGCAGACAGAAAAAGCTGTTTTAGTAGAACGCGAAAGTACAAATCTAGTTTTAGATCACCTGCGTGAGATCCAGAGTAGACGGCTTTATGCTCGCCTCGGATTTAGCAGCATGTTTGAGTATTGCACTCAGCATCTAAAGTACTGCAACTCCGGCGCCCAACTTCGTATAGATGCCATGCGCCTGTCTTTAGAACTTCCCGAAATCAAAGAGTCATTGGAAAAAGGGGATCTCAGTATTTCGGTCATAGGATCGTTTCAGAAATTTGTGCGGCATGAAAAACAAAAAGACAAGAAATACTCGAGAGAAGAAAAACAGGAGCTACTCAAGCAAGTGGAGAGTAAATCACGAGTAGAGGCAGAAAAGGTTTTTGCAGAGATTTCACCCGAGGCATTTCCAAAAGAAAAAGTCAGGGTATTGAACGGGACTCAGTCTGAACTTCGTTTAGTAGCAGATGAGGAACTGATGGAGCTGATTGCTGAGATGAAAGCAAAGTTACAGCAGAAGGGGAACATGGACCCAAGCTATGCTGAGATCTTTAAGAGTGGACTTAGGAAAGCGCTGAAAAAAGAAAAGAGATTTGCTGGGGCAGACGCTACTTCTTCTGAAGAAGTAGCGTCTGTGTGCACACAAAGTACTTCGCCTAAGGAAGTGGGTGACGCTATAAATGGGGTGAGCAAAGCTTTTGCCAGGCCAAACTCCACTTCCTCAGAGGAAGTGGGATCTTCCTGTAAGCAGCCTCGTACATCACGAGTTTATATCTCAGTTTCTGCGAAAAAAACGGCCTTTTATCGAGCTGGAGTGCAATGCACCTATTTTTCAGAGATCACAGGTAAGCGCTGTACTGAAAAACATTTTTTGCAAGTGGAACATATCGTGCCAGTTGCGATGGGTGGAAGCTCTGAACAGGAAAACCTCACTGTCTTGTGTGCTTGTCATAATCGACTGAGTGCGATTGATAGTTTTGGGATGGAGAAAATGCGGTCCTATCTGAGGATTGGGTAAAGGGGTGCTGAGAGAGAGTATATAGGCAGCCACGCACTCTTGTCTTGCACGCATACTGCTTTAGCAGACCCGACGCTACTTTCTCAGAGGAAGTAAAAGTAGGTTTTTTTGCGGTCCACTGCGAGAGATTCCATAAAAACAAGATTTTAAATTTTTTATGTATAAAAAATTTTTCAAAAAATCCGTATATTTATTTTTCACCTGTCAAATACTTAGACAGTTTTTGACATAAAATAAGTCGTAACTCATTGAAATTACATCACTGAAATTTGGCCCGCTTTTTGCTTAGTATCTAGATGTTGCGCTTTGGCCTTGTGAAAACCAAAGCATATGCAGAAGCCGGAAGAAGTAAACAGGAAGAAGTGAAAAATGAATATGAAAAAAATCTCAGTTTATGTCTTGGTAGCATTGATTCTCATTCAATTCCATCCTTCCCCATCTCAAGCTCGTAAAAAATACAAATGGGTTCAGCAATGTGTGTCGATCCCTCCTCCAGCTTTGCCCACAATCGACGTTCAGGCGTCTAAAGTTTCTTTTGGAAATATAGAAGTTCAAGGAGATGGGTGTTCCGCTTCGAGTACAGCTGCGCCTGATCAGTCCGCATTGAGTATTTTATTTGATGAGTTTAGTGTTCGAGCCGGAGGTGCTTCCGGGAAAAGACAAGATCGGAAACGATGTTTGATCAGCGTTCCAATCGATGTCCCATCTGGGATGAGTGTGACAATTGTAAAAGCAGATACACGAGGATTTTATGATCTGCCTTCGAAAAAAACTGAAATAAGGTTTTCTTCTCAATATTCGATCGAAGATCATCTCGGGATACAAACAGGTTCGAGCATCCAAAAAACGATCAAAGGCCCGCTCTCAGAGCCTTTTTTATTCAGTCTTCCAGAAAAACCCCTCACATCTCGATGTGGTGGAACTATGACTTTGAGGTTAGATACACAGATTTCAGTTTTTTCTAAAAATGAAGAGACTTTTGCCGGTGTTGACTCGATCGACTTAGATTCCCGTCATGACGGCCCCCCCGCTCCAGGAACGATCTTTCATCTTACTGTAAGACCTTGTAATACCTTACCTGACCCACAGCCCACGCTTGTCTGCAAAACTGTAAAGGTTCGTAAAAAACGCCATCACCACTTTTTATGGTGGTGAGCATAGGTTGTTTCCACTGGGTCTGAAACTTTTATCAAAAGATAGCTGTAAATGGAACAAGCCATACTCTCGGTAGCAGCTCTTGAACATTTGCAGAACTGGAGCCTAACACAATGCCAATTGCATTTTTTTCAGTTTCTATAAAACGTTTGAGTGATCTGATTTCAAATGGAGACGGATTTTCTGTTAATACAAGTAATAGAGCAATGACCCCGTTGCCCTTTCGAAATATCCATGGCACGTGAGCCCCATCATGGCTTCTGTAGAAACTCCAGAGAGGCCGAGGAGAAATTCTCTGTAACTGAGAGCGAAACTCTTGGCTGATGTATGTTACAGTGCCAAGTCCCCCTTCTTCTAAAAGATCTCGTTGTGTGGAGATACCCGCTGCGAATCTCCATAAAGCGACATCTTTCCATTCGATTCTCATTTTATGTACGGGACGAGAGCCCAGAGCCTCAGGTGGGATTCTGTCAATGAGAGAGAGAACTTCGAATGCATCTAGTAAACGCTTGGCAAGGTCTGGGCGGATAGCGGTTTGACCGGCAAAATCAGAGTACTGTACTGCTTGTCCCTGTGATAGGGCCAACAATCTGAGAAAGGCCCAGCCTTGCCTGAGGGAGAGTTGTGCTAATTTCCCGTCTACTAATGACAAATCAAGCATCAGCAAAGTTTCAAAAAATCCTTGAAGCCATTGAGTCAGTTTTTCGTCTCGGGTTGTAAAACACGGAATGGGCATTCCTCCTCCGCGGTAGTGACGAAGGACTCCACTCATTGAAAGGCCTTTTCTTAAACCAGATAAGCTGCGTAAAAAAAGAGCGACGTCTTTTTTCTTGTCAAGAAAATCAAAAATCTGGGATAGAAAATCTGAACCTTCAAGTTTATGAACTTCCGAGACATCGAAAGGTAAGAGCTCATGTAGAATAATCCTTCCAGTGAGAGCTTCTCGGATTTCTTTTTTCGCTGTGAATCGCACTGACCCCGTCAATAGAAAACCACCAGGCTTCCGCCGAGTACCTATGAGTTCTTTGATCGCAGAAAATACCCACGGCCCTTTTTGAGCCTCATCTAAGCAAAGCGTTTTAGATCTTGTGCAAAAGCCTACAGGGTTATCTCTCGACGCTCGCAGCGTGGCTTCTCGATCAAAGCTTTCGAGTTCTGAAGGACGTTTGGACGCCACCTGATTCAGAAGAGTAGTCTTGCCTACTTGACGTAGGCCATAGAGTCCAACGGCTGGAGACCAGTGAAGATCTGAAAGAATGGTAGAAAACAGGCGCCTCTCGCGTTGATGCGACATATGACTATAATACCCTCAAATATTATCATTGTCACTCTAATTTTGGAGGGTACTATTTTTACTCAAACACGCAAAAAAACGCCATCACCACTTTTTAGGGTGATGATGGCGAGTATTTATCACAAATAGCGATCGACTATCGGCATGTTCTCCATGCGAGGCGATAGAGGATGCCAGACTTAATGTCCACAGAGTCAACAGTGGAGATAATGTCTTCCATTCTGGAATTGCTCTTTGCAAATAGACTTGTATTTGCTCTTAAGATGACGTCTACACCGCAAGCTGACCAAACGTTGGCCATTGCGATGAGGTTGTTGGTTACTAAATAGTCGTTATTGACTGGACCAACAAATGATTTTGCATAAGAGGGCCCTGTAGATCCTGCGAAGAAATAACTCGATCTGAGCGTGGATACAGCTCCAGCTGGGATACTGTTAAACCCTCGATAATCCACACTGATTAGAGATACACTGAACCCCTGTGGGACGTGAACCGGAATAGCAATGTTACAGTTTTGATAGTCCGAGGTTTTCCCTAAACTTCGACCTGCTTGCGCTTGATATGAACCGAAGAGCATGCTGAGTGCCTTATAATCAGGGCTGAGTGATACAGCCACAGATCCCATAGGACAACCCGAGCCGTTATAGGCTGGAACACCTAAGTGAATATCATCTGCAAACGCTTGGACTGCAAATAATGACAATAAAGATACGAAATACTTTTTCATTTTATTTCCCCCCTTTAGATTTTCTGTATGGGAAATTCCATCCAGAAATACTGACAGTGAGCCTATAAGCAAGAGGGATGCCGAAGTTTAATATTTAAATTCATGAGTTTTTACACGAAGTTAAATGAAAGATCTCGATTTCCCTGAATAGTCCAAGATGAGACTGGGGCCATTTTGGGCTCTCCTGTGGGATTGCAAACTAGGCACAATTCTTATAGATTGCCGGTCTATGTTAAATAGTACGGTGAGTCATCTGCGGTGCCCTCGGTGCAAAGGGGCTCTCCGCTTACCTACCCAAGCTCAAGCCCAAGCCGGAGTTTTCGAAATCAAATCCGGTCATTTG
>JAHFAB010000108.1 GCA_023250795.1 Bacteriovoracaceae bacterium | reverse complement strand
AATATGAGAGGGAAGTGTGCCTGCGCGGGCCAAATTGACAGAAACGACTGGCACTTCAGAATCGATCATGGGCCCTTGGTATACGCCCTCTGGGTGCATTTCTGACATTCGAGTATTTAGTTCTCTTTGAACGCAAGAAAACTCTTGATTGACTACGATTTTGAGGAGCGAAGAGTAAATAGTGGTGACCAATTCATTGATCAAAGGCTGAGTCGTGTCTTTTGCACAAAGTTTTGCCAGATGGGATAGTAAAAAAGGATCCGCCAAAATATGATACCGAGAGCCATATCGGTGTTCAGTTTCAGAGAGTTTATATTGCAGTTTTTTAAACTGCTGGTCTGGGTGCGGGATAAGCTTCTCCTTCTCCGTTTTCTTGTTCATGGGGCTCGTGACAAAATCGACACCTAGCTTCATATAGTTCTTTAGCACCCACAACTATTTTCTGTGTGCTTGTCCCAGACGTCCTCTGCGTGCGTGTCGCAGGACCTCCGCAGATCATACAAACAGCAGATAACTTTGTCACTTGCTCTGCGACAGCAAGAAGTTTAGGCATAGGTCCAAAGGGCTGACCCTGAAAATCCATATCCAACCCAGCCACAATCACTCGGATCCCTCGGTAGGCTAATTTTTGTGCAATATCTACAACGGAGTCATCGAAAAATTGGGCTTCGTCGATCCCCACTACTCTCGTGTTATCGTCTACAAACCGTAAAATATCTTTTGCTTTTTCTACGGCTCGAGAGGGAAGGCGGTTTGAGTCATGGCTTTGAACATGATCTGTACTGTAACGATTATCCAAAGCAGGTTTAAAAACTTGTATTTTCTGTCTGGCGATCTGAGAACGCTTGAGTCGTCGAACTAGTTCTTCAGTTTTACCGCTGAACATACTGCCGCAGATCACTTCTATAAAGCCTGGGAGTGTTTTATGGAACATCCCTCTTATTTAGCTTAGGTTTCTATTTTTTGGAATAGAGGAGAAACTCCGCCTCACGAATAATTTTGCTGAAATGGGTTCCATCCGACGGATTTCGACACCCATGGCCAGTATGGCTATTTTTACCTGTTTGTATTTCAATCTTGTAGGAGGAGTGGCATTGACCCAAGCCGTTCGGTTCTTGTTTTAGATTTATGACAAAATCAGTCGTCTTTTCAAGAAGCCGAGAGTATTTTGAAGAGTCAATATCCGTTTCTTTTAGAATTTTACCATCGAGAAAGTTCTTAGCACTGACTCTGTTTGAATCAGCTAGAGCCAAAAACCGGTAATGATTATTTCCAAGTGAATACTGGATGTCAATTTTAGTGATAGGGTTTGTTTCCTTGACTTGGGTATGGGTTCCGCTGCAATGGAGAGAGAAGACAATCGTTGAACAGATGAGAAATTCTTTTATGAAAATTCTTCTATATTTAGAGGGCATGCTCATTTCCTTTCGAGGTCCAATTAAAGTCACAATAGACTTCAGCTGAAGTTGATGGCTGACAACCTAAAATTTCTTGTATTATAGGGTTTAAACCAAAAACCTTTTCAATTCGAATTTCTGGACGGGGGTGAAGAGTATTGTCCATTTCGTTCAAAAACTCTTCCTGTTCACAAAGGTCTTTTACAGAATTAGTGACTGCATGGAGGATTTGTTCATGATCAAATTCTGTTGCAAATTTCTTTAGAGCTTTACTCGTAATTTGTACTGCAATCCAATCGGCAAAAGTTTCAGAAAGTTGATCGTTTTCAGCACACTCTGACCTATTTTTTGTAACAGAAATAATTTTTTGACTCATTAGGCAGGCAGAGAGTCGGTCATAGGCGGGGAGTGAGAAGTGTATATTTCTCAGTTCACAGGGGTCAATGGAGTGCGCCAGTTCATGCGCTAGTGTAAAAACTCGGTTAAACCAAGACTGCACTGTAAAAAGATAGGCCCCCCCTACTCTGAGGCGCAAGCTACCACTACTGATCCTTTCATAATAAAGATCATTTTTTGTAAAAAGATCTGGCTCATCTGAGTAGACCGTGGCGGGGGGGGGAAGTTCGAGTTTAACTTTATAGATTCTTTTTTTAAGAGTCTGCTTTTCGTGTTGAGAAAACACGCCATCTGACTGTTGGTTAATAAACTCTACAAGAGCATTTCAAACCCATCGGAATGCAGATTCGATTCTTTGTCTTCTTTTGGGTGTGTAAATTTCAGTGACTAATTTTTCGTCGATTTGATCAATGTTCAAATCAGGATATTTACGTATAATTTCTTCATAAATTCTCAAAGCTTTGAGTTCTCCATTGATGTCTTCTCTGACAAATCCAGTTGGATCGACTGTCTCAGAATTTCTTTTACAGATGACTTTATATAATGTTGCACAGCTATTGACAGGTTTATGAACTATTTCAGGAAGACTGAGGGTTGAAGCAGCTGGTAATCTTTCAGATTTTTTATTCAGTCTATAATGCTGAAAAAACCCAAGTGCAGCAACCGTTAGACATCCATATCCAATGAGTAAATTTCGAGCTCTCATACTCGAGTCATTCCTTATTAGTACATGAGGAGTGACGTGGCGAGTTTCATAAACCCTAGAGCCAAGACAATCATCACTAAGAAGATTATCCCAAGGAGTAAGAGATTTGGGAATAGGCTAATCAAAATCGCTCGATTCGTAGTGATTTGGTAAACCTCTCTTGTACCCAGAATGACCAAAACCGGGATCCATACGAGAAAAATGAGAATACTTGCACCGGGTAAGAAGGCAAAAACTGCCGGGACAATAGAGTAACAGACGATTTTCAACGCAGATTCGAAACGTGTGTGTTCAGGGATTAGAATTCTAGCACCAAAATAAACAAGTAGGGACATGAAAAAAATGCCAACAAGCGTCATAAATGGGTCTAAAAGCACTGACCCCATCCCCCATATCCAACGTTCGAGCTTATCTTGAAAGTTTTGTACAAGTGCCTGATGTCCTACTTGATCAATATCATCCAAATCAAAAGTCTTTTGTGAAAATTTTAAAATCTCAGAGAGATTAATCTTCATGAAGCTTCCCCAAAAATTTCTCATGAGAAATGATAATGCTGCACCAATCCAGTGTGTGATCAGTGCAAACGCAAGCGGGTGAGTACAGCTTCCCTCCTTGGGCAGGGTTTTGAAAAACAAAATAGGGTTAAAAATAATTTTTTTAAAAGTGAGGAGATAGTTTTCTAGAAAAGGAAGTTCAGGTTGAATGGAGTTCACTTTTTCACTGCATTTTTCTGAGCAACATTGTACGGAGCTGCTGTTACCAGTGGAACCTTGTTGAAGTAATCTTTTGACCAAGGCAATGCATCCATGAAAGAATGCTCCAGTTCATAGGCTTCCTTCTTTTTGGACAAAAGATCTTTGGCGTAGAGTTTGTCTTTGAGTTTCCAAAATACGTACTGATGTTTTACGTGAGTCTTCTCATCTCCGAGAGTGATTTGGATTCCATTTTGCAGTCCTGCAGGTATTTTACTACTTTCTAAAAACTCTTCTATTTTACTATTGACGAGTTTATCTAAAAGTTTTTGAACTTTGCTTTGGTCCACCTCTTTTTTCCCGGTGGAAAAAGACCATTGTGAGTCTTTTTGTGAAAGTACGATTGAGTCTACGGGTGTTCCTGCTAATTCTATACGGTTGATCGTATAGCGTTCGAGAGAGGTGAGGAGTTTGGACATCCTTAAGTCTTTCAGTCCCTTGTTCAATTTGCTGAGAGAAGAGGTGTCTAATTCGAAAAGGATCTTTTGATTAGACACAGCCGCATAAAGTAACTCTGTCGCAGGCGTTTTACTGCCTTTTTCTAATTTCTTCTTTTCATAAAGAGTCAAAGTGAGAGGGAGCTGAGTTTTCCCTTTTTCCGAAAACTGAAGAACCAGCCGGAGGGCTTGTTTTGCATTTTCTAATATCACTTTATTTTGGTCTTGGTTTTGAAAATTTTTTGCTGAAAGACCAGTGATGCTACCCAAGTATGAGTTCACTTGGTCCATGTCACCCGGGAGTTCATCTACAGCAGATCTCAAAGTCCATTTTCCATCTTTACGCGAGGCTTGTATTTTATTTTTGGGGCTTTGAATATTAAAACCTTCGATTTCATGTGATTCTATAGAAAAAAGTTTTTTATTTCTCCAGTAAGTGAGGTCGTGCTCAAAATTAGATTTGAAATAGCTGGGGATGAGGTAAACATGTGCGTCGTCACCCTCTATTTTGGTGAAAATATTCTCTCCTACTGGGTGAGCCGCTCCAAAATAGACGACGAGTTTTCCTCCTTGTACGGTGTTGATCTCAACTTTTCTAGAAGAACCGGTTTTGATATTCTCTGAATCTAGTTTGTATTCTTTTAGCAAAGCAGATTTTTTTTCAGGAGTCTCTGTACTGAGATCAAGCGTTTCATTCGAAGTCAAAGACTGTAAAGTGGAGAGGAGCGAATTGACGTTGGTAGAGTCTGCACTGAGTTTTGTGGGTTCTGAGATTTCCCACTCAGAATGATCGTTTGGCTTGCAAAGCTTGGGGTCTTTTGTACTCAGACATAGTAGGGTGAATTTTTTTGTTCCGTCTTCGATTTTGACCTGAGCAAAGGAAGCTTCTTTGAGTTTGAAAACTTTCTTGCTCTGTTCATCTTCTATTTCTTTTTTGGGTTTATGATTGTACTCCAGCCAATAGGCGAAAGTTCCCAGAGTAAATAACAAAATAGAAAGTGTGAGAGGAAGTTTCCAGTTTAATTTAGACATAGATCACCTAGTTTAGAGTTTTCTTCTGATATTCCAAAGAACAATGCCTCCGATAGAGGTGAAGAGTGGCATGAAAACAACAGCTAACCAAAAAATCAAACCCACTTCGACTTCAGTAATCTCAATTTTTCCTTGGCCTTCTTCTTTGGCTCGAATGGAGATAAGGTTTTCATCTTCCATAAGCCAACTCACGGAGTTCAAGAAGAAATCTAAATTTCCTCCAAAACGCGCAAATTGATTGCTCGCGAATTTTGATGTTCCAAAAACAACCAGCCTGGTTTTCTTCGAGGCTTTTGAGTCCTTTTGTTTTCCTTCTGCTGCCACTGCTACATTAAGTTGGCCGATTTTGTCGCGGCCTTCTTTTTTCTGTATTTTTCCAGAGGCGATTTCCTTGAGGTCAGTTACACCCCAACTCGAAGGAAAAGTTTGTGCTAACCAATGGACACTGAGGTCAGAAGGAGGATTAGGCATAATTTCCAAAGGACGAGTCATCGGAAAAAAGCTTTGGATTTTGAAATCCTTTGTAATCGGATTCTCAGTCGAATAGGTTTGTGTCACAGGAACTGCAAAATCAGCGTTAAAAAGTTTGGACAAAGGATCAACAATCAATGCAGCAACTGGTTTGATGTACCAAGACTCTAAAACTGGAGTGAGTTCAGGGGAAAATTCTCCCCCTTTGAGGTTGAGATCGACAGCAATGATTGCACGTCCGCCGCCGGAGAGATAGTCTCTGAGTTGTTTTACCTCTTGCTCAAAAAAAGATTTCGTAGAGCCAATGACAGCCACCACGTCACAGAAATCTGGTATTTTACTCTGTTGGATCAAATTGATCTCTTTGAACTCATAATTTTGGTTGACGAGACCTTTTTTTGCGCTGTCGTAACCTTCTGCATCAGTGCCTGTAAAACTCTTTTCCCCATGTCCAGTGACAGCACATAAAGTCGGTGGCTTTTCTTTAAGTAGTTTGATGAGTGCATTCGTTATTTTTTCTTCATTGGGATCTTCGATTTTTTGTTCTCGAGTTCCAACCAGTAGTTGTAAAGTTTTGTCTCGCTTGAGTCCTATAGATTGAGCTCGAGTGAGCTCTTTGGATGGATCGACATACTCTACTTCAAACTTAGGGTTCAACAAAATATAGTTATTAAGGAGCTGTTTTATACTCTCTTTTTCTTGTGGTTTTGAGAAAAACACAGCTTTCACAGGTTGTTTCAATTCTTTGATTATCTTAACTGTTTGATCAGAAAGAGTGTGAATTTTATTTTTGGTGAGGTCTAGTTTAAACGGATTTTCAAAAGAGAGATAATTAATGACTCCAAAAATGCCAATGACCAAAATGGCAATGACGCCAGAGTATAATCCAAAAGCCATGGTTCTCGACTTTAAGAGTTGGAAATTTTCTCGGACGATAAGAGCAAGCACAACAATCAGAGCCCCCGAGAGGGTAAAGAGGAGCCAAGTTTTATCAGCGAGTGCCGTTTTAGATAAAATCAATCCAACAAACAGAAATCCGAATAGGATCCATAAAATAGGGGTCTGATGATTTTTATTGTTTGGAATCATATTAAACTACCTCCACCTGTAAGAGTCTAAAACTCGATAACTGAGGAAAAGTCCCAAAAAAATGACTGAAAAATAAAATAAAATATCAGCTGTATTGAATATTCCCTGATTAAAACTCTTGAAATGTTCTAAGAGAGATAGAAAGTTAAGAAATTTTTCTAAAATAGGGCCAGCTGATTGGGCGGCCCAGTTGATTAACCAGAAATAAATGGCTGTTGTGAAGGCCAGAGCACCCGCCACGATTTGGTTTTCAGTCAT
>JAHFAB010000107.1 GCA_023250795.1 Bacteriovoracaceae bacterium | reverse complement strand
TTACAAGATGTAAAGTTTAACAAATCTAAGGCCGCAGAAGTTCTAGGTATTGATCGAGCAACGTTGTACAGAAAAGCTCAGAGGTATGGGATAGAGTTGAAGGGGAAATAGGTATTTTTTAAAAATGGGCTAAGATTAGGCCTTGCTCATAAGCTGTGCCTGATGAGCAAGTATTTTTAAAAAATGTTTATAAAGTGCGCCTTATTGTGAAATTAAACTCGATCTTTTTTATAATACTGATCCATATTAGCTTTTCCAAAAACTCTCTCCGCTTCCAGAAAATTATGCGGTTTACATCGGACTCGTAAGTTGTCAATGGTTGTTTCCCCTCCAATGGCGACTGGTAAAATATGATCAAGTTCGAGTCCATATTTGCATCCACATATTTTACCCGTGAGAGGGTCTTTGAACGTGCACATGTAATGGTCGCGTTTGTGGACAGCCCTTTTTATGGTTGCTTCTGAAAGTGGAGGGGTATTTTTTGGAACATCTTTTTGATGTGTATTTTGGGTTTCTAAATTTATTTCTTTGATATTTCCACTGTTTGGAGACTTCGCAGCGAAGTTTTGTGCTTGAGTCTCATTCTTTTTTTCCTTCACTTTTTTGTGTTTTCTCTCCGGGTCAATTTGATTCAGCATATATTCCGTAGACATCTCAAATATTTCTGCAAAAGTTGGGTTCGGGTTTTTATGAGCTGTCAGTTCTTTGAGCCGTTGGATGTTTTGCATGAGCTTTTCTTCTACTGTTAGTTTTAACTCTGTTTTCGTTGCAGAAACAATACGGCTTCGTTCTTGAGGGAGTATTTCCGGATTGTCACTGATTGAAAAAAGAAATTTTTGACATTCTTCTTGAGACTTCCCTTCAATCTTATTGAAGAGCTCTTGTTTTGCTTCAGGAGTAAAATCTTTTTTCTCTTTCTCTAAGAAACTTTGCAACGAACTCACATTACTCAGCGACACTTTGCCCGTGTTCAACGATTCCTCTACCTTCTTTTGGGCTTTTTTTGGCAATGTTCTGAGTAACTTCATGGCTTTAATTCTTCGCATTGCTGATGCAGGGGTGTATTTCAAGCCCTCCGTTACATAGTTGTATAAGCTTGAAAATCCTCTTTCGAGATAAAGTTTTCTTTTTGAGACCTCTTTTAGATGCCAAATAAGATCGGTGGTGTGTTTTCTTTCTTGAGTAACGATATTTTGAGTTTGAGTCCAAAGTTCTTGATCGGATAAATGCTGTAAGTTCATGAAATTTACTCCATATATATATAAAATATTAGCCTAAATATGGTCAAATTTTCAAAAAAATAAATATCACAAAAATTTATAAAATCAATGAAAATAACTAAAAAATATATGTTCAAAATTTTCTGACAGCCTAAGATAACTACTTCTTGCTCAGGTGCTTGAGTAATCTAAGGTAGTCCTTGCTTGACTCATAAACCATACAGCTAATAAAACCGATGAAGTTCGTATTGTCTTTCTTGCCAGTGGTGCATTGACTTACAGTCGTAATGTAATCCCTTCTGAGTACGGGTGGGATGATCGTAATAACATAGTCAGACTGAATGAGGGCAAGGTTCATCAGCAGCCTTGCAATTCTGCCATTGCCATCCACAAAAGGATGAATCGTGACAAGCTCTTCATGAATCTTTGCAGCAAAGACTATGGGATGGAGGTTTTTTCTCATCGCAGGAATCTTAGCTTCAAACTTCTTCATCAGAGCTGGGAGTTTGCTGGGGGCTGTTGGACGAAAATCACTTCCAGTAATCACGACAGACATCTTGCGATACTTCCCAGCATTATCCTCGTCAATTCTGTAGTAAAACAACCTATGGATATTTTGGATGTCTTTCTCAGTAATAGTTTTCTTTTTGGCAAGATCATAGACGAAATCAAAAGCCTCACTGTGTCCGGATGCTTCGTAGTGGTCTTTGAGGGACTTACCCGCAATGGTTAATCCATCTTCAAGGATAATCTTTGTTTCGGTTTCAGTGAGCGTGTTGCCCTCAATGGCGTTACTGGAATAGGTCAATCCAATCCTGAAATACTCTTTGATCTGCTTGAGGGAGTCTTTTGAGATAGGACGAAAGGCTTGGATTTCCTTGTTGATCTTGTCGGTTTGTGTAAGTTTGTTTTGGTAGTTCATAATGCGTTATACACGTTTAATTCTAACATGAAGCGGAATTGAATCCACTTTCAAAACAAAGTCGCCAGCACTTTTTGTGATCAGTTAGAATTTTTTAGAAAAATAATTAATGAATTCCATCATCTCGTCAAACCCAGGGCGCTTCCCAAAGTAAATCAAGCTTTCTTCATAAGTTTTTCGAGTTATCCTACTTTGGGCATGGTTTTTTGAGAAAATCAGGCTTTTTGAGAAATCGAGGTTTTCGGGTAAGTGTTTGTTATTAAATTTCAAGTCATGTAAAGCAATATTTTCCTTAATACTTCGGTGTTCCTTACTTCCAAGTCGTGAGGAGATTTCAGGACGTTTCAAGAGAAAGTAAATATCATAAAGATGGCGTTCCTTTTCGTGAAGCCTTTCCTCTTGAAAAGCACGATGAAGTGAGAAAATTTTTTCAACCATCGTACGGAACGGATCAAGAACCCGAATTTCGAATGGTGATAGATTCTAGGCTTTTTCACGTTGATTAGGATTTTTCGCTAGAATTTTATTCGCAATGATGGATTGAATCTGAAACACAGTGGATGGTTCGTAGCCACCCCTAAAGCCCATCTCTAGTTTAATATAGGGTAGAAGTCCAGATGCATCCACAGCAGGATATTTGAAACAAGAGGTCTTGTGATCATTAGACGAAAAACTGTCAGGATTATTGCGGTCGTATTCAATGAGCGGTAGAGAAGCCGTGATTGTCTCTGCTTTTTTTAAGAGCTTGCGACGCAGATTCTTGCTTTCAGATTCATCAATAAAAAGAAGATCAATATCTTCAGAAAATCGGTTGATCAAACCGAGCGCTTTAGAAAGAGATGTGCCTCCCTTGAAAAGAAATTTTCCATTCAGGTCTGAGCATTGGAGTGTGCGTAAAATTTCTGTCACCCAGTAATCTTTTAAGACAAATGCTGGTGGAATACCTTCGGTATTACTGATCGCGCTGATGAGGTCTAAAAAGTCGTCAAGTTTTTGTTGCCAAAAAGGCTACATAATAAACATAACATACTGATATTATTTATTTTTTATATAGAATTTGGTACAAATTCGCTTGCGGTTTCCAACTCCTCACTCTGAAAATACTCCTGAAACTCATAAAGTTTTGCATAGATCCCTTTTTTAGTCATGAGCTCATGATGATTCCCTTTTTCCACCAGTAACCCTTTGTTCAAAACTAAAATGATATCTGCATTTCTGACAGTAGCCATTCGGTGAGCAATCCAGACCTGAGTTTTTCCTTGTGCAGTAACAGATAAAACCTCGGCCATTTTTTCTTCTGTATCAGAATCAATATTGGCGCTCGCCTCATCTAAAATCCAAATTTTAGGATCGGACGCAAGAGCACGGGTGAAGGCAATGACCTGTCTTTCTCCCATGGAGAGATTTGAGCCTCTTTCATCTAAAGCTGACGCGCTTTGATTAAGCCACCTGGATAGACCCAAAACACTGAGAGTGGAAAATATTTTTTCACTCATAAAGTCAGTCGGTTCTTTCCAAAGCGTAATATTATCTAAAGTGGATCCAGAAAATAAAAATACATCTTGTTGGACTAAACCCAATGAAGCTCTCAACGTTCGTTTGTCATAAGAGCGCAAGTCTTTTCCATCGAGTAAGATTCTTCCTTTTTGTGGATCATAAAAGCGCATGAGTAAGCTAATGATGGTCGTTTTACCAGCTCCGGTGTGACCTACAACTCCCACCTTCATCCCAGGTTTGATTTCAAATGTAAAATCTTTGAGGACCCAATTGGGTTCGTTATATGCAAACCAGACATTTTCAAACACAATATGTCCTAGGATACTGGGATCAGACTGGGTAGCTCTTAATCCTGTCTCTGGATTAATTTCTGTTTTCCAGTCTAAGATAGAAAAAATTCTTTCTGCCGAAGTAATTCCTGAGAGAAAAATGTTCCACTTATCTGCAATATCTCGAATGGGTTGAAACAAAGCTTGAATGTAAGAGAAAAATGCGACCAGGATCCCAAGCTTAATCTCAGAAGAGAGTGCCATTTTAGATCCGTACCAAATCACCAAAGCCATCGAAATCCCTGCGGCTATCGTAATGGTGGGCTGAAAATAGGCATAAAGTTTAACAGTTCCGATTTGTGCTTCCGAATACCAATGGTTTATCCTGTTAAAGCGTGAGAGGTGAAGCTTTTGTCTGTTAAAAAGCTGGACTACTTTTACACCCAAAATGTTTTCTGCCAAAAATGCATTGAGAGCAGAAAGTTTGCTTCGAGCATTTCTATAGGCCACTCGAAGTTTGTCTGTAAAATAGTAAGTCGAAACCAATAAGAATGGAAAGATTGAAACCGCAATGAGTCCTAGTTTAAAATTCAGAACTAAAAGCCAGATCACAATGCCAAAAACGACCAAGATGTTTCCAAACATGGTCACAAACCCGGAGGTGAACATTTCTGCCAGAGCCGAAACATCGTTTGTAACACGAGTGACTAGTTTTCCAACTGAGTGTTTGTCGTAAACTGAAACAGGAATAATTTGAAGGTGAGAAAAGAGGGCAATTCTGAGTTTTTGCATCACGTTTTGCCCGAGGCATTCGAAGAGGTAGCCTTGAGCAATCATTGCACCGACTCGGAAGCACTCGACAAAGAAAAAGAGAAGGGTCAGTTGTTTGAGGTAGCTCCATCTTTTTGGAATAATGGCTTCGTCAATCGCATAACCAAAAATCCTGGGTTCTAAAAGAATCGCAGAGGTACTCACTAAGATCATGAGAATACCCGCAAAAACTAGAGTTTTGAAATGCAGAATATAACGCAGTAAATAGAGCACAGTTCTCTTTTGAGTGGGTCTGGACTCTGACTCTTCGACATCAAGGTAGATGTCTTTATAATGTGACTCTTTGTTTTTCATAATTTTCTATAAACCGATCCAGATCTTCTTTCGAACGTTGATTATCGTAAAATTTTCTATAAGGCCCTTGCTTATCTCTGAGGAGTTTTGAATGACTCCCCGTTTGTTGTACAATTCCATTTTTCAGAACTACAATTCTGTCAGCGTCTTTGATTGTAGATATGCGATGAGCTGCAATAATTTCTGTGTTTCTTCTGGGACGAGAGCGCAAGCTTTTGAGAATCTTTTCTTCAGTTTCTACATCTACAGAAGAAAGAGCGTCATCTAATACGAGTATTTCAGGTTGTTTTGCGAGAGCTCTGGCAATCGTTAGACGCTGTCTTTGGCCTCCGGATAAATTCACTCCTCGCTCTCCCAGTTTAGTCAGGTAGCCTTCTCCCAAAGAGAGGACGTCTTCGTGAACTGCAGCTAATTGTGCAGCTTCTTGCACTGGATCTGTTTTAGTGGGTTGATTTCTCCACTCGGCCAAACCAAAAGCTACGTTTTCTGTTACGCTGTCACTAAATAAAAAAACGTCCTGGCTGACATACCCAACTCGCTGTCTGAGCTCATCCAATGACCAGTCATTGATGTCTATGTCATCAATGAAAAGCATTTCTCTTTGGATGGGATAGAGTCTAGGGAGGAGTGATAAAAGAGCAGATTTTCCTGATCCAATAGCACCTATAAAAGCGACTCTCTCTCCGGAGTAAATCGTCATAGTCACTTGACTGAGCGAAGCTTTGGAGGCTCCAGGAAAAGAGAAACTCAGATTTCTAAATTCTACTTTGCCTTTGATAGCTTCCGTAGTTGTAGATCTGGGTGAGAGTGGAGTTACAGGTTCAGGGACGTCGGTTTGAATTGAAAAAATTTCCTTAATCCTCATCGAACTTGCAATCGATTTCTGATAAAAAGTGAGAGAGTGCCCAATCGCTGACATTGGCCAAATCATTTTTTGAATGTACCTCTGAAAAGCCACAAAAGTTCCTAGAGTCACGGTCCCTTCGATAACCCCGTTGCCTCCAAAAAAAAGCAAAAGCACTAAACCCATACTCATCACAAAATCAAGGCTTGGCCCAAACGCGGATTGGACTTTAGAAAGTTTGAGGTTGAGGGCAATAAATTCTTCTCCAGATTTTCTAAATCTTTCAATCTGGGCATCTTCGCGAGCAAAAGCTTTGATCACTCGAATGCCGTTTAGATTCTCCTGGGCCATGGCAGAGAGTTTACTGAAGTACTCCTGCACTTGACGAAAGCGACTCTGGATCAGTCTCTCATTTCTGACAGTGAGCCATGGGATCAAAATAAGCGGAGCGAATGCTAGGGCTGTTAGTTTTGGAGAGAGTAGAATCATTGCAATCGGGACAGTGGAGATATAAAAAACCGCGTCAGCCAAGGTGAGGAGGCCAGCTCCCATCGCCATTCGAATTGCCTCAACATCATTAGTGGCTAAAGACATGAGGTCTCCAATGCGGTGTTTGTCAAAAAAGCTGACGGAGAGTCCAAAGAGATGGCTAGAAAATCGATTTCTCAAATCAC
>JAHFAB010000106.1 GCA_023250795.1 Bacteriovoracaceae bacterium | reverse complement strand
TATTATTCTTACAAAATACCCTTATTTTTGCTGGAAACTATGAAAATAGTATTACTCAAAGTTTAGTGTCTATGCAGCGTGGAGAATACGACAAAGGCACCCAAATTCTCGAAGGCCTTTTTGAAAAAAACGAAAATCTTTCATTACGTGTAGAAATAGCTTCGATCTTGGCTTTTGTTACTCAAGTGAAACTCAAAAAACCAAATTATTTTTATGCTAAACTTTACTTAGACTCAGAACCTGAAATAAACGAACCCATGAAAAAGCAACTATTTAGAATTACGGCAGATAGTTATTTTGAACATGCTGAATTTGAGAGCGCAAGTCTATTCTATCGAAAATCAATTGACTCTGGTCACTTGGATTCTGATGATCTCGAGTATTCCATTTATCAATTGGGTTGGGTTTATATGAACTTACGTCAATCTCAAGAAGCTTTTGATTTATGGTCTAATTACCTCAGCACGCATCCTGATGGAGTATTGAGAGAGTCGATGATCAAAGATTTTGGATCTGCATGGTCTGAGGCCGTTTTAGAGCGAAAAATAACACAAAAAAAGTTGGATTTACCAGAATCAGATCAAGTCTATTTTGTAAAAGGAGTTGATGCCACTTTAAGAAGAGTAATAAAAAGTGAACATTATTATGAGCAGCTTGGATTACTTTTGTTTCCAAAATCATCTGTCGACGAAGTGATTAGGTATAGAGCAGAGCTTTTTGTTAATGCTAAGTCCTTACGTAGGGCTTGTGAAGAATATGTTGGTTTATATCAGAAATATTTAGTTCAGAATAAATTAAGTGGAATTGAGTTTATAGGTTTACTTAATAAATACTGTTCCCCAGAAGAAAAGGTCTATAATCGCTTCTTAGACTTGTTGGTTCAAAGTCAATGGATTAGAGAGAAATCGATAAATTCTGTTTTGTTACTCAAGTTATGGCTCAATCTCATACAGAATTCAAAATTAAAAAACTTACAAACACCCAAAGATATTGAGTTGATATCAGGTCGTATGAAAATGCATGATTTAGAAATAGATCTAAATGATAGAAAAATATTTCTCTCTTTGGTGGCTCAAGGTGATGAGAGATTTGCGGTCACTCAGATTTGGAAATACTGGTCTTTATTAAGTCCGGTATTTTATCAAGACCGAGTATTAGTGTCTTCCCTCATTAATGAAACTTTAGATTACCGCTCTGAATGTGCCGAGTTTCGTGAGTTGGCTCTAAAATCAAACCCAAATGATCCGGTTATTTATTATGTCAACTTTATTAAAAACTTCTTTTTATCGTCAAACTTTACAGATGACTCTGTTACAGAATTTACAAAAAATATCAATAAACTGAAAATTAAACCGTATGGTGAAAAGATTTATAATGAAACCGTCTTTCTTGTTCAGCTAAGAAAGTATGAGCTTGAGTTAAAAAAAATTGATTTTAACAATTCAAAGAATCTAGAAAAAGCAATTTATACCCAAATAAATAAGCTTAAAAATAAAATAGTAAAAGTGAATCATAGTAACTTGAGTACAAGGTTATTTGCAAAAGAGGTAACACGATGGTTGAGCTCATGCGTTACTTCTCTAGCTCGTTCGATAGAAAATGTTAATCTAACTAGTTTTGAAGAAAAAGAACAACTTAAACTTTTGGCAAAAGCTGTTTTAGATTGGAATACGGAGGCGAGAGGTTCGTGAGAAAAATTCTGTGTTTAGTCTTGATATTGATTTTAAAAATGATGTGCATGACTGGAAATTGTTTTGAAAGAAATGCACAAGTGTTTGATCTTGGAGAGCTTCAAGTTCGGGGTGATATTCGGAGACCTTTGATTGCATATGTAAATTCTAATTTTAGAATAAAAGAACAAATAGAAAAAATCGCATTGGAAAAATTAGATGAATACGAAGCGTATGTACTGGATTTCAAGAATGATGAAAATATGAGTGAGATAAAATGATACATTATTTATTCATTAACGATAATAAAAAAATATCTGAACTGAAATACGCTAGTATCTTATCATTAGTTCTGCATTTCGTTTTTATATTTTCTCTCCATTTCTTAAAAATACTTGATAATTATCATAAAAAAGAAACTTATTACGATGTGTCATTGGTTACGATCAAGACGAATTCTAGTGGATTGTATAAGAAAAATAACGTTTCAACAGCGGGTGTTTCAGATTCTGTGAGTCCAAAGCAAAGGTTCACAAATCTTATCGAAAAATCAAAAGCTTTTAGAAATAAATTTACAAGCTCCTCTCAGTTATCCCATTTGTCTGAAGAGTCAAAGAAGCTGATTTATGAAAGCGAAATTACATCTGCTAAGTTTATCGAGAAAAATATTTCATTTGAAATAAGTGAGAACTTAAAAGCCTCAGGGCTTACAGATGTTGAGCTAAGAGCCGCTTTGCAAGTCATTGCGAATTCACAACCAGCATTTAGAGATTGTTATGAGAAAGAGCTTCTGAACAACTCTTCTATTAATGGCAAAGCAAACATATTGTTGAATTTATCAGAAACCGGAGTAGCAAGTGATGCATTTGTAAAGTTATTGTTTAAAAAACAGGCTAATAATAAAAACGATTTTCTTTTATTACAGTCTTGTTTAAAACAAGTAGTCAATAAAATTCATTTCCCCAAACCTTTTTTTGGCAAAAAAGTTCAGTTTGACGTTTTTTTGAAACTATGAATATGAAAATGCCAGAGGGTTTCTCAATATTGAGAGAAACTACCAAACTTTTTGGACAAAACTAGTGCTTTTTGAACAAGCGTTCCATATTTAGTTTGCGAAACATGGGTTTTTCTTCTAAAAATAGAGAACCTATGAAAAAAGTTATTATCGCTGGATTTTGTTTCATATTCTTTGTTTTTCGAGCTGAAGCAACGGAGGTGCCTCCGTTTATAGCTGAGATATCTGATATTTCTGGGAAGGTGTTCTTGCTTACTTTTACACCCCCACCTCTTCACCATTTCAATGCCCAGGCCCCTCATCACTTGTTTAGAAATACTTCTCCGGAGAGGTATGAAGATATCAAAGGATTTGAAGTAAAGGAAAATCAGGCCAGCGTCAAAATATCTAAAGACATTCGTGATATTAAGGTGCAACTTTTCCTGTGTGATGATGCAAAGAAATACTGTATTTCTCAGATTAGATTTTTTTCCATTCAAACTGAATTTTCAGAGGGGGTAAATAAAAAATGGAAGTTGCTATCTGTTTCTAAAGATATGAGAAACGAAATGAAAACAAAAATCTCACAGTCTAAGAAAGAAACTCAAGCAAGCTCAGAAGCGAAGAAATTAGGTTTTATATTTAACAATCCAGAGAAAGCCTTACAGCTGGCTCTGAAACAAAAGAGGCCGCTACTCATCGATTTTTTCGGGATTTGGTGTCCTCCCTGTAATACTCTGGACGAGATGGTCTTTAGTTCTAAAAAATTTCAAGATAAAACAAAGCGTTTTGTCAAATTGAAGTTAGATGCGGATGATCCCATTTCATGGAAGATGAAAGAAAACTATCATGTTGGAGGCTATCCTACGGTTATTTTTGCCAACCGTGATGGAGATGAAATTACAAGAGTTGTGGGAGCGAGGGAGCTTCAAGATTTTATAAAAATTGTTGGACAGGCTATCCAGAATGAAAAAGAACCCCTGAGCGTTCTAAAGAGATTGGCCGCTCAGAAAAATCTGAGTGCGATGCTGAGATTGGGTGACTTGTATTTTGATCGCACTCAATATGAGGATTCTGACTCTTTTTTTCAGCAAGCTAATGATTTGAGTCCTAAGAGTTTAACCAAAGATCATCATATGCACTGGTCCCAGGCCCAAGTTGAAATTTTAAAAGAAGTTGCCCATAAAAATATAAACTCTGAAAATCAGAGCAAATATAAAAATAAACTACAAGAAGTTCTTCAGCAATTTCCTAAAGTGCCTTTCACTCTTGATGTAGCCTCTGACTTGATGGCATTGGCTGATGACCTCAAAGATGAGGGACTAAAAAAACAGGCCGCACAGACTTTGGTTGACACCACTGATTTTATGATTAAAAACCCTCATACTTTAGAAGGGCAAGAGGTGAGTCTGGCAGATATTTATCAGTACTTAGGAGAAGGTGAGCAGGCTTTAGAAAATAAGGTCAAAGCAAAAATGGCCTTTTCAAACGCTGTGAAAGAATATGATAGGAAGCTTCTTGCTAAGAAATTAGATCCAGGTCGAGAGCGTGGGTTGAACTTAGAGAAAGCCTATTGCCTAAGTGAAGCAGATCGTCTTGATGAGGCTTTACAGCTTTATAAAAAGTTAGAAAGGGTTTATCCTGAAGAGTTTACCTTTTATTTTGCTCACGCTTCTTTGTTAAAAAGAAGGAAAGATTTCCAATCGGCCGAATCCATAGCGAGGCAGGCACTGGACTTTTCCTATGGAGATAATCGCCTGAGAAGTGCAGAGCTTTTAGCGGTTATCTTAAAAGAAACTGGGAAAAAAGATGAGGCGGAAAAAATGCTTCGTAATATTATTTCTGAATCAAAACTTCCGCAAGACAGTTATAACCGTACTCATCGGTATTATAATAAGCTAAAGTCTCTGCTTACAGAGTTAGATAAAACATGAAGGGGTGTGTGAGGGTTGGGTTATTTCTAGTTTTTCTGTATCAGAGTGCATTCTCTGAAGCTCAAGAATTCAAATTTCAAGACACGTTAAAATTTGCGATCGAACACGCCGCTTCATTAAACTCTTTTCAAAAAGAATTAGAAATCAGTGATTTAGAATTAAAAAACGCATTTTATTCTTTTTTACCTACTTTTGATTTGACCACAAGCTATGGGTTACAAAAACCTGGTTTCCAAGCGCCTTTATCTAACTCATCTCCATGGGCAAGTGATCTCAACCTTAATCTCAGTGAAAAGCTCTATGATAATGGTGAAAGCTTGATCCTTTACAAAGTAGCTAAGTTAAAAAAAGAGAATGCAGAGTTAATCTTTCGCTCAGAGAGAGACAGGCTTTGCTTGTTGGTAGCTTCTGAGTATTTCAAATATTCGCTCAACAAAAAACTCTATGATGTTCAGAAAAAACAGTATGAACTCATATCTGAGGAGTTTAGAATTGTTGAAAACCAATACCATCTGGGGATGAAAACTGAAAAAGACTATTTGAGGTTCAAAACCAATATCAGTAGATCTCGTTTAGACATTTTAGAGGCTGAAAATAATATTCTAAGATCAGAGCTTGAGTTAAAAAGAGATATTGGCCTTCAGAGTCAATTCCCCGCCAGCTTTCAACCTATTGAGGAGACTTCTTTCAAGAATCTAGAAGAAATACCTTTGAGTTTTCAAAAAACAGAGAATAACTTGGTGTACAAAAGCATATTGTTGCAAGAAAGTATCAATGAGAGTGCAGCAGAGTTGAGTCGAAAAAAATACCGACCAGAAGTCAGTCTGACCGCAGGATATAGTTTTCAGAATTCTGGATTTTTAGGTAATCCTTCTTCTTTCATGAGTTCTGCTCTTGGGAATGCGAACATTATGCTTACTCTGAAATATAATCTTTTGGATTGGGGAACTCGTGGTAGGCAGTCTGAAATTGCATTTATTAAAAATGAAATCCAATCCAACGAATTGACAACGAAAAAACTCGGTCTTGATGCCGAAATCAATCAATTGCTTTTAGATTTGAAACAGCTCAAAGAGAACTATCTATTGAGTGTCGAATTACTCAGATTGGAAGAAATCAGCTATCACGCATTACAATCGGATTATAGACAGGGTAAATTCTCTTATTTAGACTTAGCTACTGGCATCAAGGACTTTGTTGATGCTCAAGTTAAGCTTTATCATACAGCGTTTGACCTGAAAACTGCACTCATGAAATATCATTTTTATAATGGGACACTTTATGAAACTATTTTTCCAAAATAAAAAAACTAGAATTATTTTTTTAGTCTTTATGATCACGCTATTCATAGTTTTTTTTCGATCAGATCTGAGTTCGATCACAGGGGCTAGCAGGAAAGTGTTACGCCCTGGGGTTGTAAAAAAAATGGATTTGATCCAGAGAGTTACGATTGCTGGGATCGTTATTCCAAAGCGTAAAACAGTGATAATGGCTCCTTATAATGGCTATATAAAAAATCTCTATGTAAAAATGGGTGAACAAGTTAAAAAAGGAGACCCCATTGTCAGTGTTGTCCAGAGTTTACAGAGTACAGATACAGTTTATCCACTGAGAGCTCCGTTCCCAGGGAAAGTGGTTCAAGTAGAAAAATCTGAAGGAGAGTACGTCAAAGAGGGGGATATAAAAGATTTTATAGTACGTATCGATGATTTGAGCTCTTTGAACGTTTTAGCCAATGTATCTGAAATGGATATGGTCAAAATTAAGCTGTCTCAAGAGGCAACCTTAAAAATTTCTGGAATCATGAACCATTCTTACCATGGAAAACTCATAGATCTCTCCTTGGCCGCAAAAGAAAAAGAACAGTGGGGGCGTTCGCAAGTTGAGTTTGTGGTCAAAGTTGAGATTTCAGATCCTGACGACCTGATTAAGCCTGGGATGTCGTCCATTATGGATATTATTACGAATAGGAAAGATCGTGTTCTAGTTTTAGGACATGAATTTATTG
>JAHFAB010000105.1 GCA_023250795.1 Bacteriovoracaceae bacterium | reverse complement strand
TCACTAGCTCGTTAAACACACCCTCTCGGACGTGAAACTGCTTCATTTGCTCGTCTGTAATTTTCCCCCCGCCCATACTTTTAAAGAATTCTAAGCGTTGGGAAAGGGAACGATTGAACTCAGAAATGCTGATCGCATCCCCATTGACCATCCCTGCCACAGCCCCGGCATGCAATCCGCGGGTAGCCCTTGGACTAAAAACCCCATAAAACACAAAGACGCAGGCTATAAAACCAATGATGATACTAATCACTACTCGCCCAAATTTTTCACGAATCCATTCCAGCATTTGATTTCCTTTCTCTTAGTCAGTACGATGTCTTTTAACTATTATGATAAAATATCTCAAGGAATATAGATTTTACATCCTCTTATTTCTTTTTTTGCTGATTCCTATCATCGCAATCGATACCACCACACGATCCCCCAGGGAATACCGAATCTATGACCGAGTTATTTTGACAGTTACTTCACCTATTCAAAAAACTATCAGTTGGTCATTAGATCAAATTGTTTCCAGTTTTCAAAACTATATTTATCTCTGGCATTTGCGACAAGACAACCTGACTTTGCTCGAAGAAAATAGAAAACTACTCAATGTCATTGCAGAGCAAAGAGAGATACAGCAGGAAAATATCCGGCTCAGAAAACTTTTGAACTTTCAAGAAACGTTTCACCTAGAAACCCTACTTGCCAGAGTGATAGCTAAAGATATTTCCACAGAGTTTAGAGCTATTCGAATTAATCGAGGGGAAGCCTCAGGACTCAAAAAAGATATGGCTGTAGTCACTCATGAGGGTTTTGTGGGGAGAATTTTGAGAACCACACAAAATACCAGTGACGTATTGACCATTTTAGACCTGTACTCTGCCATTGATGCTATAGATGAGCGATCAAGAGCGAGAGGAGTGATCGAAGGGCTTACTGACGAGGCTTGTCAAATGCGATTTACCCTGAGAACCGACGATATCCAAAGCGGAGATATTCTCATTTCTAGTGGACTAGGAGGACTTTTGCCCAAGGGAATTCCCATCGGTACTGTGGCCAAAGTAAACCGTAAAACTTTTGGTATTTCGCAAGATATTGAAGTACACCCCAGTGTTGATTTTTCAAAATTAGAAGAAGTTCTCATTATCACTCGCGCGGAGAGGACAGTACAGTGACACGGGTTTTGATGAATCTTTTGAACGCCCCTGCCCTCCTCCTTTTATTTACTATTGCCATTGCACTCCAAACTTCTCTTTTTGCCTTTTACCCTCTCAACTATTTGCAACCCGATATTGTCTTAGTGGGAGTCATTTGGTTTGCGCTCCATCGGAACTTTACAGAAGGAGGCATCTTAACTCTCTTGCTAGCAGAAATTGCAGAAATCCACACATCAGCTCCTCAGGGACTTTTTCTTCTCACCTATATTCTTATTTACCTCATCGTAAGAGCTCTTTGCAAATTTGTTGCCATCACTGATCTTTCTGCATTAGTTCTTTTATCTATGGGCGCTTCAATTGCATGGAAACTACTCTGTCTTTTTATTTTATATTTATTAGGAATCAGTGAAAATCAGTGGAAACACACTTTCGTATTAATGCTACCAGGATCAGTCATGGTAGGTGTAACTTCCATTTGGATTTATAAATGTCTCAAATGGTTTGATTGGGTTACTTACAAAGACACCCGAGCGCGAAAAATATTAGAAGATGAGCTCCAATTAGAAGGTGAAGGATTATAAATGGCCTTTCTCGGGCAAGAACAACAGATTAGAGAATATCAGGAGAGATTTACTTATCTCTATACTGTCCTGTTTATTGTCATCATTTTATTTCTTTCACGTCTTGTATTTCTACAAATTCTCAATGGCGATAAAATGCGCCGGGTATCTGAAGAAAACAGAATTCGAAGAATCAAAATTTCCTCACCTAGAGGAATGATGCTAGATCGGAATCGGAAAATTTTAGTCGACAATCACCCGTCTTTTGATTTAGAAATCATTCCACAATATTTGAAACAATATAAAAATGAAGTCATCCCTCTTCTCTCTAAAATTACCCGCATACCTATCTCAGATATAAACGAAATTTTAGAAAAATCAGAAGACCAGCCCTCTTTTATTCCGATCAAAATTAAAACAGACCTCACACGGGATGAAGTAGCAGAAATTGAAACCTGGAAAATTTCGATGCCCGGAGTTCAAATCCAAGAAGAGATCAAGAGAACAAATATATACAAAGATATTGCCGCACATTTATTGGGATACATTGGGGAGGTCAACACAATAGAACTCCCTTTATTGAATAAAAAAAACTCTCTTTATAAATTAGGTGACACCACTGGAAAATTTGGACTTGAAAAAGAGATGGAAAAAGTTCTGCGAGGAGTTGATGGAGAAAAAATAGTCGAAGTAGATGCTCTGGGTCGTATCAAATTAGAGAAAGGGAAAAGCCGTGTCTTAAGTGGGACTTTAGAAAAACCAGCTAATCCAGGAAAAAATCTCGTCCTTACCATTGATCAAGACCTGCAATTGGCAGCCACAAAAGCTTTTGGGGATAAAACGGGCTCTATCGTAGCCATTGATCCCAGAAATGGTGAAGTCTTGGCAATGCTCTCACGCCCAGCTTTTGATCCAACTGAATTTTCCAGAGGAATCCCTATCAATGTATGGAATCAACTTCTCACCAATGAAAATCACCCCCTCATGGATAAAACAATCCAAGATCATTATTCTCCTGGATCTGTTTTTAAGGTGATTACAGCAATTGCAGGGCTAGAAGAAGGGGTCATCGACGAAAAAACCAAATTTCACTGCTCTGGTTCTATCAAAGTCGGAAATCGTATCTATCATTGTCACAAAAAGCATGGCCACGGTGACATGAATGTGATTAGCGCTATTACACAATCTTGCGATATTTTTTTCTATCGACTTTCACAAAAACTCAAGAGTGTAGATGAACTTGCTAAGTGGGCTTATAAATTTGGACTTGGGAAAAAAACAGGAATTCAACTGGCCAGAGAAATTCCGGGACTTGTTCCTACGGAAGAATGGAAGAAAAAACGGTTTAACCAAGTGTGGAATGGCGGAGAAACTCTCTCAGTAGCCATAGGACAAAGTTTTCTGCTTTCAACTATTATTCAACTAGCAAACCTGTATGCAACTCTTGCAAATGGGGGCACGCAGTATCGGCCCTACGTTGTAAAATCAGTCGAATCGATCGAGGGTCAGGTCCTTCAAGAATTTGGACCTGAGACTGTTCAAAAAACAAGTTTATCTCCAAAAACAATTGAACTCATAAAACAAGGCCTTTGGGGAGTCATCAACAGCCCGCATGGAACCGCCTTTGCACAAAGACTACCTGGGATGGATTGTGTAGGAAAAACGGGATCCGCCCAAGTAGTCAGAATTGCCGCCGATAAGCTGTTTAAAAAAGGCGGATGCGAATCTATGAAATACAATGAACGGCAAAACGCACTCTTTGCTGGGTATGCCCCGGCAAAAAATCCCGTTATTGCTGTAACAGTGATTGCCGAACATGCCTGCCATGGTGGAACAGGAGCTGGACCCATAGCAAGAGCTGTAATCAAAACCTATTTAGAAAAATATAATCCAGACATCTATAGCGAGAAAGCTATTACTGCAAGACTCAAAGGACAACAGAAAGTGATCGAACAATCACAAATTTCTGAGGAAAATGAGGATTCTATTTCAACAGATGAAACCCTACCTTTACCCAATACTCACCCTATTGAAGAAATGCCTGAGGAATAAAACATGACCCACACCTCTATGGAAAGCGCCATTCCCTCTGATGATAGTGGCACACAACGCTTGGGTATGTACGAAGAAGAACTAAAAAAAATGAACTGGAACTTACTCATACTCGAAGTCATTCTCTTTGGAATTGGAGTTTGGAATCTCATCAGTGCCTCAACCGTACAAGGGAAGGCTATGGGGCTTTATAAGACTCAACTTCTTTGGTTTGGAGTTGGGATGATTCTTACAGCTCTGCTCTTACTCATCCACTGTTCGACTTTGTCACGAATGGCTTACGTCATTTATTTTGCAAATTTGGTTTTACTGATTGTAGTCCTTCTCATAGGAAGATCTTCACTTGGCGCTAAACGCTGGATCAGTTTCGGGTCCTTTGGAGTTCAACCCTCAGAGTTTATGAAACTCTCCATGGTATTATGCTTGGCAAAATATTTTGAAACAGACCGAACTGTGGGGGGTTATGGGTTCAAAGAACTCTTGTTACCTACATTTCTCATGATCATTCCCTGTGGTCTCATTATTTTAGAACCAGACCTTGGAACGGCGATGATCATTATTTTAATAGGACTCAGCATGCTCCTGTTTATGAAAATACAACCCAAGACCCTTCTCATTTTGGGCACTTGTGCAGCCATTGCACTCCCCTTAGCTTATCAATTCGCACTCAAGCCCTATCAAAAGCAAAGAGTGATTTCTTTTATAGACCCAATGGCAGATCCGAAAGGATCGGGTTGGAACTCACTTCAATCTAAAATTGCAATTGGAAGTGGAAAACTTTTTGGTAAAGGCTATCGAAAGGGGACACAGAGCCAACTCAATTTTTTACCAGAGCATCACACCGATTTTATTTTTTCAGTTTTTGGGGAAGAGCATGGTTTCGTTGGATGCGTCATTATATTGTCACTTTATCTAGCCTTTCTCTTAAATGGAATGTCAGTGGCTTATCAATCCCACGACAAATTTGGCTTACTCCTTGCTTTGGGGATCATCATGAGCTTTTTCTGGCAGATCTTTATCAATCTAGGCATGGTCATGGGCATCCTTCCCATTGTGGGAGTCCCCCTCCCCTTTATGAGTTACGGAGGGTCGTCACTCATCACCTCAGTTTTAGAGGTGGCCATTCTCACCAACATTGCAAATAAGAAATTGATGTTCTGATTGGGAAAACCCCGTTAAGATAGAAGGAAGACATAAAAAGGAGAGAGCACATGATCATGAATAAGAAGATAAAATGGCTAGCTTATGGAATCGCGCTGATGGGGTTAGGTTTCACTATGCCCAGCTGCCCAGGACAACAAGCCATGCAGCAACAAATCGATGCTTTACAAACAAAAGTAAATGATACAGGAAAACAGGTTCATGCTCTTGATTCTCAAGTACGACAACTAACGAGTGATGTTTCACAAATTAAAAACGTCATTACCCAACTTAATAATTTTGTTGGAGCGCAAAAAATCACCCTAGATCAGTTGGACGCCAAACTCAGTGCACTGACGACAAAACCAGGGGCCAAAAAAGGGGCCGCGAAGAAAAAAGTACACTAGTGGCTATTATAATACAGTTCACCTTGGCCTTCTGTTAACTTTGGGTCACGCATCAGAACCTTGGGCAACACTGTAATCACCCAGATCCCCCTCCCATCTTCTGCTCCATAAATGCAGCCCCAAACCACTGCTTCGCTCTATAAAGATTATGCTGAGTACAGAGTAGCTGCATATTATGCCCGAGTCCAAATCACTTGTTCTGTTTTTACAGAACAATGACAGGTGGGGGTTGGAGCTGGAATTTCGACAGTGTTTTCAACTGTGCTTTCAACTTCACATGGCTGAAGTTGGTTAGGTAAATGATGCGTGCGTGCCATAGTCCCCATCAATACAAGAGCGGGCAACAAAAAACGAGCACTCCCACGCTAGCGCCGCGGCACGACGCAACGCACAGAGTAGTAACCGAAACTACGGTCTTCGTAGCCGAAGGCCCCACCACGCCCATAAAAGGGGTAGGCGCCATTTGGAACATCGGGAAGAATCGACCAAAATACATGTTCAAGATTTGGAAGCACCTGGGGGATGTACCCTTCGTAGCTTCCAGAGCGAGCTCCCATATACTCTCGCAGACGTACGAAGTCACTTTTTAAAGTATTGCCTCTACTTGGCAACTGCGCTCTGATATTTTTGACCTCGTCCACAACGATACTTGCACAATATTCGGTCGCTTGATTATAATACATAGTACGAATCGATCCATCCGGGTTCTTGACGATATCGCCCCATATCATCCCACTCGGGTCGCGCCAAGCTTCTCCCAAAGCGGGCACACTCGTATCACGTATGAAAACAAATCCCGTCTCCGTTTTTCTGATTCCTGGTTTTGATTCTAATTCTATTTCAGGCTTTACTTCAGGCTTTGTTTCGGGAGCAACCGCTCCGGTTTCTTCATTCTTTTTTTCAGCATCCCCATTTGCCTTCTGAATCTCTTCTCCCATTTTCTTAAGCGCTTCGATTCTCAGATTTGCGGCTTCACGGGTCATCTTTTTGAAAGTAAAAACTTCCTTGTTATTATTTTCTTCAGAGTTTGCATCTTCAAAAAGCATTTCCTGATTATTCGATTTGAGAGAGATATGTACTTTGGGTTTCTCAATTATTTTTCCATCTTTATCGATGCCAACAATAAAAAGCTGATCCCCTTCTGATTTCAGTTTAGAACTATTGCTGACTCTAAATGTGTCTTGCAATACGTAAAGTACAATGGAATCATCTTCTTTGATCTCTATGACCCCAGGAGTTGTGTTTTTGCTCTTCGCTTCTTCATCCGATAGATTCCAAAATCCATAAAAATCAGCTTTCTTGAC
>JAHFAB010000104.1 GCA_023250795.1 Bacteriovoracaceae bacterium | reverse complement strand
ATACTTTCTGCTTCAAAAAATAGAGCTCGCCTTAGATAATAAAGAGATAAGACGTGTTCCACCTTTAGTTTTGATTAAAATCTATTTGGGAAATTATTTCTCAAGACATACAGATTATTTGAGTATTTCCAAAAAAATACTCAAAAAAACGCTTGCTCTCTCCCAAGAACAAAATGATACCGTGCTCGAACAAAGTTTGGTTCGTCTTTATTTCTGTTTACTAAAAAAAACAGACTCAAAAGAAGAAATTGACTTATTAATAGATAAAGAAAGTTTTGAAAAAATAGTGTCTTTTTTAAACGTAAAATTAATTGATTCTCTTGAAAATGAAAACCTTACAAATGATTGGATCCTTCAGGCCTATCTAGGTTTTTCAAATATTAAAAAATATTTTTTTCGACCCACAGAGCAATTGAAATCTGTCTTAGAAAAAAGAATGAAATCTCCAATGAAAAAAAATACATGGTTTTATACCCCACTGAATCCTCCTACTTTTGGATTCTCGGGTTTTGAAGAAAATCAGTCTAGATTTAAAAATAGCTTCTTCCTCTATCAATATCTGCTCAAAGAAACCAAGACAGATCTAGCCAGCGGCATAGAGTGGTGTTTCAAAGGAATGGAAAAGGGTTGGCTTAATAAAGACGATTGCGCGACATTCCTTACATCCAAAGAAGTCCGTCCATTTTTGATAGATATTATTAAAGACCGAGACCCAAACCACCGTGGATTTGTTTTAAAACAACTCGACTCGAACAGCTTAATTTCATACTGGATTGATAATGATCAGCTCTGGGCACTCCTAAAACAAGTCGCCCACCAAGATTCTTTTAGGCCAAATCGATTTTTAGCCGCCAAGTTGATTCTTAAACAGATTAGAACAAACGGAGTTGAAAAACAGAAATGGCTAGAGGGTATAAAAACTTTGAACGAAGTAATTCTGGATATGAACACACAAGAAGTGGAATACCGAGAACAACTTCAAGACGAACTCAAACAAATCTTGACTGCCGCACAAGAAGATTGGATTTTAGAGGCCGGAGAAATATTTAAACAAAGTAAAGATAAAATTTTAGAACAGAAAATCTGTGATAAACAGGGCCATTGACTGAAAAAATTGCTGAAAAAATAGAATTTGTCAAAATCTCAAATACGGTTGCATTTTTTCCATACCATAGCTATCAATCGCATTAAGCCGATTGTGGCAAGCGCACAAAAAAGTGAGGTTTTCCTGTTCAGAACTACCGCCCATAGCCACTGGCACGATATGCTCTACTTGGAGAAAATATTTCTCCGTACAACGCTTTCCTGTGAGGGGAGAAATAAAAGTACATTGTTCGTTTGCTCGTATAAAGGCCATTTTTTTCTTAGAGACTGTAATATATACCCGTCCTATTTGAGATTGCTCGGAGGGCATTACTTCGTCTGGCGAAGTAGACGAAACATGTGCTCTCTCTAGCTTGTCTTTTTTTGTCACTTCGTCTTTTACTTCTTTTGGCGAAGTAACTTTGAGCGCTTTTCTGAGGCCAGCTTTAATAATGTCTAAGTAACTTGGATCTGTATTCCCCTTCTGACGCAATTTGGCTTTCATCTGCGACATGAGTTCTAAAAGTTCTTCGTCAGCAACAAAGCGAAGTTCGCTTTGTGTCTCATTTAAAACCCGCATTTTTTCTTGAGGAAAAGCTTCTGGAGAAATTTTAGCTAATATTTTTTCAGCTTCCAGGCGAGACTTTGTTTCCACTTGTTTGAGGAGTTCTTTTTTCTCTCTCGTAGAATAAGACTTTTTTCTCTGTTTTTCATGGCGTACAAATTTTTGAAACGATCCGATGACGGAAAGATTAAGTGACCCGTTTTCTAATGATTCCTTAATTTCCGGAAGCTCTACCGCAAGCCTCATCGCGTCGATTCTCAACTGAGCGCTGGCATTACAATATTTGAGATGTTTAGTGCAGTAGTCAAACATACTGCTGTATCCAAGTCGTGCGTAAAGCCTCCTACTTTCGATCTCGCGCAGGTGATCTAAAACAGAATTTGTCATCTCTCGTTCCTGCAAAACCACTTTTTCAGTTCGTTCAATTAGTTCAGAGTCTGATAATTTTTTTATGTCGGATGGTGCCATCGTTTACCTCTCTTTATTAAACGGATGTTTAACATAAAATACCGTAAAAACAACTAAAAAATAGCTTTTTTTATAAAATATATTTTTTTAATTCAAAAAAAATACACCAGAAACAATAAGGTGTCGGCAACGAATCCTGCCCTGGGGACTCTCACGTCCCCACCCAGCCCCTCATTTAAAATTTCTCTTATAATCAGACCGAAATGATATCAGGAGCTCATTCAGAATTTTCGCATCTGATAGATTGGGCACCTCAAGAAATACGGATACTTGATTACGGAATTGAAACTGCACGGAAAGAAGCGGCCCTTTCTATTTTATTTTCCATGCAACCCCACCTCTACTCGCCAGAGACAGCAGCTATTATGAATGAAGTGGGCTCCAAGAAAACAAGAGATTTGCTCGGTTGCCAATTCGAGTCTCCCTCTCAAACTCCACTCGACTGCACGCAGACTCAGAGCGTTAACAAAAAATAAAAACTAACACTTTCTAGCTCTGTACTTTCAGTTTTCGAAGTGCTACCGATTTCATTGTCGCCCATGGGGGGTGATTTTTTAAAACTAAAATTTGAAATAAACAAAGGGGGTCTACCTATGAAAACAATTGTAGTATCATTCACCATGATCGTCACGGCGATCGTCACCACCACACTTCTGGTGGGAAGCATCGCGCAGGCGACACAGCCGCTGCCTTCTCAAGTCCAGGTCATATCCGAGTTTGCCAAGGGAAGAGTCATGCTCTCTCTGAAAAACTACGAACAGTTTCCTGTGGTCATCGAATTTCATCCCGGGGAATTAAGTAGTTTAAAATTTACTCAGGTCAGAATCCAACTCCGTCCGGGCGAAATGAACCTCCTCAACATCCCAGTTGAAATGCCAAATGGCCGACAAGTTTTTCACGCCGAGTCTTCTGTGAGCGGCAAACCGGGCTTACTCCAAGGCCCTGCCATTTATGAAGCTCTCAACGTACAAGATCGCGCAGTGAGAAGAATGACCTATGACGAAGCATTCCTGAGCCTTCGCACTAAAATTGACGGACAGTCCAAACCGAGTGAAATTGATTTGGGTGGTTTCGTAGAGCGCGCTCCGATTAATCCTTTGGCTTTCAAAGCCGGAGCGGTTCCCAGCGGGTCTCGTATTCAGGTTTTAGAGTACCGATCCCCTCGTGACTACGCAAAGATGAATTTATTTCAACTTCCAAAAGTAAGCACACCCATAAATGGAAAACCCGTCGGTGATAACCACAGAGATGACCTAGAAGAAGAAAACCCTTCTTACATCACCGCTACTCCAGTGGGAGAAAGCACCAGCGCGAATCCACTCACCGATTCTCTTCTCACCGTTCGTGGAAACATGTCCCTCAAAACAGACGCCACGACTTTCAAGGCCGCCTGGGGTTGGGTCGTCAGAGCCTGGCAACAGCAATCCGGAGTTTGGAAATACTTAGGCTGGTCCTATGTCGGTGGCGATGGAGCTTGGGCGATTTCTTTTGATTCAACACAAGTCATTCCCGGCGTTCAGGTCTGGGTCGAGTACAGAACCAAAAATCGTTTTGTGTCCGTGCAAGATCCCTCTGGCAATCCTTATACCTGGGGAGACAACTGGACCCTCACCGGTGCACTCACCGACGTAGGTTACCGATATGCAGATCTCACCGTGAATGGAAACCTACCCGGGATGGACAAACTCTATGTTGGCGCGACCGATGTCTGGGTGAAATTCTTCAATAATGGGATGAACGCGTTGCGCGACACACCCATCCAGGTGACATTCCCCAACTCGCTGGCATCTGGACAATGCATTTACAACAATGCATCAGGTCCCTATGCCTGGTCATGCAGTTACTGGAATGATGGGAGAATTTATATTATCCCCGCTCACGCCAGTCCCTCTGTCGTCCAGCACGAAATTGGACATAGCATTAACAGTTATTATTGGAATGGGAACATGCCAGCCGGCACAGGGGGCTCCCATAGCTTAAGCAACTGTTATAATAATGGACTTGCGCTCACTGAGGGGTTTGCAAACTTCCTCACCTACTGGGTGCAGTTTGATCGCAACAATTCAAATCCGGTGGCCCCTTATTTCAATATGAATATCGAAGCTGTTCCAGCGGGAGTCTGCGCAGGTCAAACCAATGAGATGCGCGTGGCCTCTACGTTTTGGGACATGTACGATTATTGGAACGACGGGACCGACACCACGACTCGTTTTGATAGTTTTCTCTATACAGATCAAGCGACACCCGTGGCGCTTTATTTGAACAATAAAGAAAACAGCATGGCGGAATACCTGCCTGTGACCCAGTCCGGGCAAAGCATCTATTGGCAAGGAGAGTTTTCTAAACTCTTTAGGCTCAATACGATTATTCCTTAAGCATTAAGTCAAACAAGTGGGCGCACTTCATCTGACGCGCCCACTTGTTTATGAGCAAGTCTTTAGTCAAAATCAACCAAGACCCAGCGAGCTTTCTTTGGCTCCCAAACCCATTGACTTGCCATACTCATGTTAAACATTGTTTTTTTAAAATAACGACCTTGTTTAGACTTTTGTACTATCGAATCATATTCAATCATCGCATCAAAGAGTTTTTGTAACTTTTGAAACGTACTTGGATCTAATTTTGCTTTATTTTCTTCCATCCATTGTTCTGTATCTATAAAAATATTTCTTGGATCTACATTTTTTTTTCCGATCACTGATTCAAAAAAATGAATTCCATTCTCATTTCCGTCTACTCGACTGACCACCCAATAGCCATATCCTTCTTCTAGAATTTCAATAACATTTGTAATGCCCGCGAGCATACCTTTTTTGAATTCTTTATTACAACTATCGGGATGAAAAGTCGATTCCAAGCATATTTCCTTAATAGCCTGTGGCAAAAATGGGATTCTTAATACACGATCAGGCTTTCCTTCGATTTCAAAAATCTGAGTTGCATTTCCTGCACCCAGATAATCCCCAAGCTTAAAAATCTGTGTGCCCAGAAGAAGATAAGTTTTGCCTTGAAAGTCCTTGGGTGTGATCTCTTGTCCATCGATGATCAAAGTACTGTTCGGCGCATCCAAAACTTCTCTCAGTGTGACTTTACGTTTTGCAAATTTTACCACATCCCCTGGCTTGAGTGACAAAACCTTAGCCTCATAAGTGTTCAATTCTTTTTTTTGAAAAAAATGACTATAACCAAATCTATTATACAATTTTTTATCAATTTCACTCTCAATCCTCTTTTTTTCTGCTTCATCTGCCCCGGCATTCTGCAAATCCTCTTTTCTTTCTTCCAGAAGCTCTCTGCGTTTTTGGTCCACCCAAGCACGTTCTCCGCTGTAATCACTGAGATCTACAGTTTTGGATTCAGAAACTAGTTTTAATTTTTGTCGAAAAAAGGCCATCACTCCTAAATCTGAGTATTTTTTAAGTAAAGTTTCTGAGTCCAACAGCCCCGTCTGAGTATCCAACCATTGTCTAAAACGAGGGTCATTTTTTATTTTTTTTATCACTATCGCATCAGATGCGGTGCGGCCTTCAAAGGGAGTGTCGTATAAAAGTTTTTTAATATAATCAAAGGAAGTACTTCGCTCAGTATCGTTCCGATCCGATTTTCGACTGAGTGCTTCGCCAATTGCTCTACGAAAACAATCGGATGAAGCACGGGAGAACGTGTCTCCCATAACTCCAAAGAGCAAATAAAGAACTAAAACTTGCAGCGAAAAGACTTTTTTCATTTTAAAATACACTCTCACCATCAGATCGGTATTTTTGTAAGAAAACTGCAATCTAACGCACTACAAAAACTGATCATTTACCTTTGACTATTTTCTAAGAGTTCCATAGTCTTTCCAAGATGCGACACGGGTACTGCAGCCTCTTGATTTTGGGACTCCTTGCGATTCATCTCTCTTGCTCGCTAGAGAAAACACCGGAGTTCTCTTGGGTTAAACTGAGTGTGGAGGGACAAAAAAACCGCAGATCCTCTTACTTTCTGGCCGAGTCTTTTTTAACACCCCTCATTGCCTCATCACCCTCACCCCCCTCAACTGTCGCTGGATTTCAGTGCATTGGTATCAATGTCGTTGGAGATGGGATCGCCTCCCGTAAAGGCGAAGTACATAGCGCTGATGAAATGACTGCATTACTCGCTGGAAATTATTGTACTCGGGCTGGAATCACTTCGACTTTTATCGACCTCAATAGCGGGGGAACTATCGGCTTGCGCGTGCCATCAGGCAGCCATCGATTGATCCAAGTTTTAGGCTTTCTCAGTGAGATGGGATGTCCCGCCGATCGCACCTGGGATGATTTTTTCTTTGGGGGAATAAAAGGCGGAGATTTGATGAGCCCGCCCTTTGAGATCGGTCGAAAAATAGTGGATCTTTTTTCAAATCAGACCGTAGAAATTCAAAACCAATATTCTCTGGACCTTGTAAAAAATCTGGCTGACCCAAATTGTAAAAATACTTGGATGGGCGCATTTCCTTCTTCTAGCCCAAGTCCTTCGCCTTCTCCGG
>JAHFAB010000103.1 GCA_023250795.1 Bacteriovoracaceae bacterium | reverse complement strand
ACAGAGACTTGGACCTCTCAATACAGGGCTCACACCCACTGCCTTTACTTTTTTTGTTGTTGCCAAAAACTCAAATAACCATGGAAATGCACAAGGTACACTGATCAGCACCACCGCTGCTTCGAGTACTTATGGAAAAAACTCACTCTATATTTCTGACACCTCAGGAAATCTTAATTTCGGTAGCCTTGATGGCGGAGCAACTACTTGGGCTGGGGCTTGGAGTAACTTCACAAACTTCCACTACGTTTCAGTCGTTGTCCCTACAACTGGAGCTGCACAAACGGTCAAGATGTACTTTGATGGAAGCAACTTGGGAGACAGTACTACAACTTCTGGGGGTATTTGGGATGCTTTCACCCTTGGCACTGGTGCTGGACAGAATGGTTATTATTTAAATGGTGACATTGCCGAGGTCATCGTATTCGACGCAGCTTTATCTGACGCTGATAGAACCGCGATTCAAGCATACATTAGCGCTAAATATGGGCTCTAAAAATATTAAAAATTAAATATTGAGAACCCAAGTCGCGGTGCCTCAGATCACGAGTATGCAAAAGACTATGGGACGCTTCCAAAAACTAGCCGAAAAAGTTCGGCGAAGAAGAAAGTAGTCTATTCGCAATAAGTAATTAGAGTCTGTTTTTACAATGGGCGGGATATTTTCTAATGTCTCTCCCGTTTAAGTTTTACAATTACCCGACGCACTCACTGCAACCCTTCACACAATCTTCAGATAGGCCCGCATTTTCTCCAACCCAAAACTATCAATTGCACTCAGTCGATTATGACAAGCGCACAGAACAGTGAGGTTTTCCTGTTCAGAGCTCCCACCCATCGCAACGGGAATAATGTGTTCTACTTGTAGAAAATGTTTTTCAGTACAGCGCTTTCCTGTGATCTCTGAAAAATAGGTGCATTGCTCTCCCGCTCGATGAAAAGCAGTTTTTTTCGCAGAAACTGAAATATAAACTTGCTGTGCCCGAGACTGCCTGCCAAATACCTTTTCTATTCGTTTTTTTACATCTCGTACTTCCTCTGGCGAAGTGATTTCTGTGCTTGCCACTGCTTTCACTTCCGCTGAGGAAGTGGAGTTTGGGCTGGCAAAATCTTTTCGCACCCCATTTATCGTGCCACCCACTTCTTCTGAAGAAGTAGCTCCCGCCCCAGCAAATCCCTTTTCTTTTTTCAGCGCCTTCCTCAATCCACTTTTAAAGATCTCAGCATAGCTTGGGTCCGTGTTCCCCTTCTGCTGTAACTTTGCCTTCATCTCAGCGATCAATTCCATTAATTCCTCGTCCGCTACTAAACGAAGTTCAGACTGAGTCCCGTTCAATACCCTGACTTTTTCTTTTGGAAATGCCTCGGGTGAAATCTCTGCAAAAACCTTCTCAGCCTCTACTCGTGACTTATTCTCCACTTGTTTGAGAAGCTCCTGTTTTTCTTCTCTCGAGTATTTCTTGTCTTTTCCGTTCTCATGACGCACAAATTTTTGAAACGATCCTATGACTGAAAGACTGAGATCCCCTTTTTCCAACGACTCTTTGATCTCGGGAAGCTCTAAAGACAGGCGCATGGCATCTATACGAAGCTGAGCACCGGAGTTGCAGTATTTTAGATGCTGAGTGCAATACTCAAACATGCTACTAAACCCAAGGCGAGCATAAAGTCGTCTACTCTGGATCTCACGCAGGTGATCTAAAACCAGGTTTGTACTTTCGCGTTCTACTAATACAGCTTTTTCTGTCTGCTCCAGAAGCTCTGAGTCGGATATTTTTCTGATGTCAGTTGTTTTCATAATTAACCTCGTCTCTCCAGTTGATCGAGACGAATTAATACCAAATAATTTATGAAAAACAACTAAAAAATAGCTTTTTATTAGTAAAAATTAAAATTAAATTCTATCATTTTTTAAAATATACCCTTAAAACAAGACGTTTTATAACACCCACTTTCTCTGTATTTTAAAACAATATTTCATTATACGGTCCAAGCAATTCACACACCAAAAACTCCGGCACCACATGTAGGTCCATTGCATGGAACGACAGAGGGAGTGACAGAGGGAGTGACAGAGGGCGAAGGGAGCACACTCGGGGATGGAGCCGGAGAGGGCTCTAAAGTTGGGGACGGACTGGGAGTGGGCGATGGATCCACCGTAGGAGCAACACTTGGAATAGGTGAAGGAGTAGCAGTAGGTGTTGGACTTGGACTTGGACTTGGACTTGGACTTGGACTTGGACTTGGACTTGGACTTGGAGAAGGAACAGGATACGTCGCTTCAGTTTTTCCACAGATCGCAGTCACGGTTCCTGGTCCGTAAAAACTATTTCCACTTGGGTAAGCGGAGCCATAGGCACTAGGGAAACCACTCCAGCGGCCCGCCAGAAGTTGCGAGTCTTCTGGACAAGTGGCAACTCCACACCCACTCACACGGAAAATATCTTCTGGGTCTTTGGGAGCTTTATAACACTGAATTTGTGCACCAAAATTATTCTGAGGACCCGCTTGTGCTGAAAACACTACGCTAGAAGGACCATTATCCTGAGCAGAGAAAGACCATCCCCCACTCAGATATCCACCTGCTCCCAATGCAATGTATCCCTGGGGGCAAGTCAAAACTCTATAAGTTCCTGGACCTGATTGTGCCAAAGGTATTTGAGAATCCAAATCGATATCCCCAGTCTCACTGCAACAAACTCCATATGCTGTTCCCACACCCATCTGGGGGCCAGATGCCGCCCACGCAACACCCACACTCGGATAACATCCGTCCATTGCTCCCACACATCCTCCACCCATCAAATGCTCTCCAGACTGACAACCTACGGCCGTTCCATGGGATCGAATGGTACAAGAAAATTGCTTTTTCCTTGGGGCTGGCTCAAAAACTACGACTGGGAGTTCGCCGCTTGCTGTCTTTAGACAATCAGCGGTTTTATTCTCAGATAATTTTTCAGTCATGGTCACTCCGAATTTTTGCAAACTTTCGAAATAATTTCCACGAGCAAAATCTAGCTCACTAAAAATAGAGGAGCCCATGACGTAGAACTTTTCACCTTGTATCGCTTTTACTTTACTTAAGACAGACACTGTTTCGGTATTATTTTCCGACACAAATACAACTCCTAAAACTGAATCTTTTCTAAAAAATCCCTTATCTCTATTTTCTGCTAGGCGATCAGGATCTAGTGCTCTAGAAAAAGATAGCAGACTCATTTTTTCTGTATTTTTAGTAGAATCTAGAAGCGCACTGCTGACGTACGAAACCAGTTTAACTCTCATTTGATCTGAGCTAAGTTCTTGCGAATTCAATACTTCTTTCTCTCCAGTTGGAGCCCAAATTTTTCCGTAACCGGGAGAATTACCTCCCTGAGCGAGCAAAACTGAAACTCTGTAGTCTATATTTCTATCAAATTCGTTCAATAAAGAATCCATCTGTTCAGCAACACCCACATGCGTGGGCGAACTGACAACAAACAATAGATCTACTTTTTGAATTTGCTCGTCTTCTTTACTTACTCTACAAGATTTATTCTGCGCTAACTGCACTTCTGCCTTCTCTTGTAATTTCTCATTTTGCAGAATGAGGTCTGGCTGGTTTTGACATGCCCCCAGACTGAGTGTTATTAGAACTATCCGCCCGCCCTGAGAATATTTTGAATTGTTCATAAATCTCCTCACTGTTAATATTTATAAACAATACGGGGATAAAAAGCAAGCGAAATCAGACGGTCCAAATAGCTCAATGAATCCAGCTCGTATTTTAAAGTTTTTTTTAAATATTATTAATTGAATATATTTTAATTCCACCCGATCTACTCATTCACGCTGGTAATCACGGTACATTCCATATAAGGTGCTCCCAAGTGAAAAATGATTGAATTTCGAAATCTCGGCTTAATTGAACCGATCCTCAAAGCAGTCCATAGCGAAGGCTATACCACTCCCACCCCGATCCAGGTCGAGGCCATTCCCAAAGTCTTAGCCAGGCAAGACCTCTTAGCCAGTGCTCAGACTGGAACTGGAAAGACAGCTGCTTTTGCGCTCCCCATTCTCCAACTTTTATCTGAAAAAACCCTGAATTCTCAGGGAAACCATCCCAGAGAAATTCGCGCACTCATTCTCACCCCCACACGAGAACTGGCCTCTCAAATCGGGGATAGTTTTTCTAATTATGGACGAGGACTGAGCCTTCGCAATACAGTGATTTTTGGAGGTGTGGGCCAACACTCACAAGTCAACGCTATTCGCAAAGGCGTTGATATCGTCATAGCAACTCCAGGGCGCCTGCTTGATCTCATGAACCAACGCCGGATTCGGTTTAACGCGCTTGAGATTTTTGTCTTAGACGAGGCAGACCGAATGCTCGACATGGGCTTTATCCATGATGTGAGACGGATCATTGCTGCAATTCCTAAAACGCGCCAAACTTTATTTTTCTCAGCCACTTTGCCTCCAGAAATTCACAAACTCTCCTCTCAAATCCTACACAATCCCTCACGAATTGCTGTCACACCCCCTTCATCTACTGTCGAACTCATTTCGCAGGGTATGTATTATGTGGAAAAAAGTAAGAAAACATCTCTCTTGATCCACCTTCTCGCCGATCCAAAAGTCACACGGGCCCTTGTTTTCACCAGAACAAAACGGGATGCCAATCGCGTTACAGAATCTCTCATGAAATCCAAAATCAGAGCCGCAGCCATCCACGGGAATAAATCTCAAAATGCACGCGAGCGTGCTTTAGACAGCATCAAAAGAGGCGAGACCCGAGTGCTCGTTGCCACAGACATTGCAGCTCGAGGAATTGACATCGATGAAGTCTCGCATGTTTTTAACTACGATATCCCCAACGTTCCAGAAAGCTATGTCCATCGCATCGGACGAACAGCGCGCGCTGGAAATCAAGGCACTTCGGTCTCCCTCTGCGCAGGAGAAGAGAGAAGGTTTCTCTCGGACATTGAAAAATTGATCAAAAAACGCGTTCCCGCGTTAAAAACGCCAGAGGGCTTAATGGCGGACGTGAAGAAAAAAGGGCGCCCCGGGGATGGCAGCGGAGGCCGTCATCACAGAAACCCTCACAGGTCACATCGACAACACTGAGCTACGCACGCGCTAAGCTAACAGCCCAATCTAAAACTCATCGCATGATCCATTAATTCTTTTGAACAAAGAGTTAAAATCTGTTTGGGATCTCCATGACCAAAGTCCGCAAGAACCTTTTTCACCCACTGCCAAGCCCATGCATAATGAGAGTAGCGAGGTAATTGCCGCGAATACTGGCTCAAATCATAAAGAGTTCTGTAACTCGCACTTTTATCTTTCAGATGATGGTGCACTACGCGGTCGACAGCCGGGCCATTTTCAAAAACCTGCTCGAGAGAATCTTTGGTTTGGTAAACATAATTCCAAGGTTGGTCAGATGGGTTTAAAATTTCTGAAACGACACAGCTAAACCCCTCAGAAAAAAGATGCTCAATCACGGGTTGTGATTTCTGAAACTGAGTATGAGACATTTCAGGGTCCAACCCAAACCCAGTCCAAACCGATGGACGCGACTCTCGTGCCACATGAGTGAGTTCATGACTCATGAGAATATTCAAATAATGAGGGTGTAAAAACTGCTCGTCTACCCCAAGGTAAACACGGTGCGTGCCCTTGTCAAAACGCGCATAACCATCCATGAGGGTAAAAGCTCCCCAGAGAACCACCTCACACTCCAGAGTAAGGCCAAAAATATTTTCGACGAGTGACATTTGATGCTTCAGTCGCTTCAGTTCTCTAGAAGGATCAAGCCCAAGAGTTTGTTCACGGTACTCTTTCCAGTTTAAACTTGACAGAGTTTCGTAAAAACTTGGACGACCATGAGACGAGAAGTCTTTGAGCATCGGGGCAAGAAGATTTTCTAGGGGTTCCAAATAATTTTTCAGAAGCTCACTTTCAGAAGGGAGAGTTTCCCATTTTTTCAGGCAATCGACAAAGAGCTGGAGCGTATTATAAATTTTCACGGAACTTCTAGAGCTCTCTGAGCAAGTGCACTGTTTCAAAACAAGCTTGAGCCGCCTCTCGCCCTTTGTTTTCGGCGTTTTCCTGACTCCGCACCAAAGCTTGATCTTCGGTATAGGTTGTCAAAATTCCAAAACTCATTGGAACTTCGGTCGCAAGTATCGCTTGCATGAGTCCGGTGGTTGCTCCGAGACTAATCATTTCAAAATGAGCAGTCTCTCCTTTGATCACAGCACCCAAACAAATGATTCCGTCAAAGCGTGTGGATTTGGCGAGTTTTTGGGCAACTAGTGGAATTTCAAAAGCTCCAGGCACATAGAAAACTTTGATACTCTGGAGCGGGACTTTTTTCTCATCTAAAAAAGCCAAAGCTCCTTTTTGAAGTCCCTGAGAGATTTTTTCATTAAACTGACTGACCACGAGAGCAAATTTCATACATTCTCCTCCAGAGAAAGTTGATGTCCCAACTTGTCTCGTTTTGTTTTGAGATAAGAGCGATTATGAGCTGTGGGTGTGGTTTCAATTTTGACCTGCTCCACAATATTGAGACCATAGCCTCCGAGCCCCACCACTTTTTTAGGGTTATTGGTGAGTAAACCGATTTCTCTCACGCCCAAGTGTCTCGAAATCTGCGCACCCATCCCGTAATGCCTCAAATCCGCTTTGAAG
>JAHFAB010000102.1:5766-6691 GCA_023250795.1 Bacteriovoracaceae bacterium | reverse complement strand
TTTAGAGGGGGGTGTGCTTTTAGTGACTCCTCTACGTGCGGGAGATCAATATGTTTACGCTGTAGCACAAGGGCCCGTGAGCATTGGTGCGATTGCAGATGGTTCTTCTAAAAATTTCCCAACAGTGGGGAGAGTCGTGGGGGGAGCAACGATTGAAAAAGACGTTGACATTAATTTTGCTTCTAAAAAGAATTTTAGACTTTCACTTCATCAACCAGATTTCACAACATCAGCGAGAGTGGCAGCTTTGATCAATGCAGAATTATCAGGAAAATTTGCAGCGGCACGCGATAGTGGGACAATTGACGTGGTGGTTCCCTTTAATTACGAGGGAAGTTCGGTGGAACTTTTAGCCACGCTAGAAAATATTAATGTCAATGTAGATAGTAAAGCAAAAGTCGTTCTCAATGAACGAACCGGAACTGTGGTGATGGGCGAGAGGATTAATATACTTCCAGTCGCCATTGCTCATGGAGATCTTTCTATCGAAGTGAAGAGCGAAAATAAAAAAGGCGGTAAACCTGAACACGTTATAGAGCTTAAGACTGGCGCTAATGTTTCAGATTTAGTCAAAGCGCTCAATACACTGGGTGTTCAGCCAAAAGATCTCACCGCGATTTTTCAAACTCTTAAGCAAGTAGGAGCATTACAAGCAGATTTGGAGATGATGTGATTTGCAGTACGAAACTAAAAACCCCTGGTGTCATGGAGGATGCGTTGGAAAGATCGTTTATAATCCAGGAAACAAGACAGGAGAAACGGCCTGCTAGGATGGTAGGTTTAACTCTTCTTGATTCAATATTCCAAACCAGCATGGAAGCTGGAGTGGGTGGAAAAGTTTCGTTACAGCAATGGAGGAGAAGATGACTCAGCCTATCGCCCTAGGTCAGCCATCTTCTCCTTCTCTTTTAAATTCAACAAACGG
>JAHFAB010000102.1:0-5756 GCA_023250795.1 Bacteriovoracaceae bacterium | reverse complement strand
TGGAGCAGATGTTTTTGGATTACCTCATGAAAGTGATGAGGCAAACGGTTCCAAAAAATGATATGGATCTAGAGTCTCCTGCTACGGGGATTTATCGAGGGATGTTGGATTCAGAAATGGCGGCAAAAGCTGCCCATAACTCTGGGCTGGGTTTGAAAGATCAAATCATTGCCTATCTTCAATCTCAACGATACAATTTAGAGAGGGGCAATAAGGCTTTGCCTCATGAGAGCGTCGGAGGTCCAAATGAAAGTAAATCAGAGCAGCAGTAATTCAGTTCAAAGCACAGAAGTATCCGGAACAAGTCATGCGGAACGGCTTCGTGCTATAAAAGAAAAGAAGGCTCAAACGGCTCATCAAGGACAGGCGAATGATGGAGCAACTGCTCAGATTTCAACTCGAGCGAAAGAATTTTCTAAAGCCAAAGAAGCCGCGGCGTCGGCTCCAGATGTTCGTGAACAAAAAATAGCAGAGTTAAAAAAGAAAATTTCAGATGGAAAATATAAGGTTGATGCAGGTGCAATTGCGGATCGACTGGTAGATGAACATATCCAAACTCAGGATTTAGAGTAAGGAAATACCAGTTAATTTCCGCGCAATCAGGAGGATTGCGACGTGGAAAAAAATATAGAAAATGTTTTTATAGTTTTACAAAAGCTCATTGGTCTCCATAGGCTATTATTAGAAAATGTTCGAAAAGAGCGAGAAGCACTTACAAACGCCGAACTCAGTGCTATCCAAGAAATCACTCACGCAAAAGAAGGGCTGATCGAATCGATTCGACAAGAAGAATCTAAAAGGCTCAAATACACGGGGGATTTGGCGATTGCTTGGAAAAGGCCTTTGCGAGAGCTGACTTTACCCAATATTATTATTGCCATCCAGGGAAACGATCCTAAGAGCGCGGAACTTTTGAGAAGTGGATACAATGCACTTAGTTTTTTGATCCAAAGAATTGACGAACAGAACAAGAGCAACCAGACGTTGGTAGAGACCTCGCTCAATCATATTCAAAATATGAAAAACAATGTTTTAGGCGAAAGTATGCCTCGTTCAAATACTTATACACAACAGGGACAGAAAGCTGTTGGAGTCAGTGGTGCTCGTTTAATTTCGAAAGAAGTATAAATCATGGGACTTCCCAATGTGATGAACACAGGTCGGAGTGGAATGGTAGCTGCAAAAGCCGCCATTGCGACCTCTGGTCACAACATTGCTAATGCTAATATGGAGGGGTTTTCTAGACAGCGGGTGATACAGACAACGGACACTCCGCGCTTTGCAGGTGGTTCAAGTGCGCTTGTGGGAACTGGAACATTGATTTCCAGAGTAGAAAGGTTAAACGACGAATACATAGAAAAACAAATCCGAAATGGAAACAGAGATTTGTCACATTTTGAGGAAAAAGAAGTAGTCCTAAAGCAGACAGAAGATATTTTTAACGAAATGGGTGGCGAAGGGTTGAATCGTATTATGGCTCGGTTTTTTAACGAGTTTAGAAAATTATCCAATGACCCCAACAGCGAAGCGATAAGGCAATCTGTACGTGAAGCTTCACAGGCCATGGTAAATGACTTCCATCGATTGAGAAGTGAAGTCGAAGATGTCAGAAAACACATCGACGCTCGATTAGAGGGTCATGTCTCAGAAATCAATGGCTTGGCCCAAACACTCAAAGACCTCAATATCAAAATCAAAGGGCTTTCACTCAGTGGGGCTTCTCCAAATGATCTTTTAGATCAGAGAGATCAGGTGCTCAAAAAACTGGGTTCGTACATGGATCTCTCCATGCATCAAGATAACGAGGGCAATTACAGCGTTGATATCAGAGGTGTGGGACCGTTGGTGACGGGTGGAAGTACTGAGAAATTTTCTGTTTTTAGGTCTCCCGCAGATGATCAAGGTAAGCCAGAGGGAGCGATGGATTTGAAAACCTCTGCATCTGCGAAAGGGATTGTCACTCATCAAGTGAAGGGCGGAAAAGTGGGCGCACTTTTAGAAGTGAGGGACGACACACTTTCTAAAATTTTAGATCGATTAGATCAGTTAGCCGTAGAAGTGACGCACTCAGTGAATGCCATTCACCGTGAAGGTTTCACAAAAAATGGGCAGAATGGGATTAATTTTTTCAGACCCATTGACCCTGTTCATGTGAAATCCGCAGCTGAATCGATCGAATTATCAGACGCTGTCAGAGGAAATGTAAACAATATTGCTACTGGCGCAGAACCCGATAGCCCAGGGGATAACCGTGTGGCTATCGCCATTTCTGGTTTGCAGCACCTCAATCTCATGAACGGTGGAAAAACGACAGTGGATGATTTTTATAATTCTATTGTCAGTGATGTTGGGGTCGTGGGAGCAAAAACAAGAGCAGCCCTCAATCAGCAAAAAGATATCCAGAACCAGCTAGGGAAAATCAGGGACCAACTTTCAGGTGTTTCAATTGACGAAGAGACGGCCAACTTGCTCCAGTTTCAGCACGCGTTTGATGCATCTGCTAAAGTGATTCAGGTTGCCGACGAAATGTTAAAAACAGTTTTAGATCTCAAGAGGTAGAGGATAGAAAATCATGCGTGTCACAGAAATGACGAATTTTGACGCAGCAAGAGACAGTATCAGTCGGGCTAAGGGAAGAATGGATCTACTTCAACAGCAAACAGCAACGCTCAAAAAGCTCAACACCCCCTCCGATGATCCCGTCGGAGCCGCCAAGATTTTAGAAATAAGGACGGATAAAGTGAATAACGATCAATACCAGATGAATGCAAAGCTTGCTGAGACTTTCTTGCAAAACTCGGATCATGCTCTGGGAGAGCTGGCTGACATTGTTCTTCGAGCAAAAGAAATTGCGATTGGACAATCCAGTGGCGCGAGTTCAAATCAAGATACCCGCTTGGGTGTCGCTGAAGAAGTGACGCAGCTTTATAACCAATCGGTCGCCACGGCGAACCGTCGAATTGGAGATCGCTATCTTTTTGGCGGATATAAGACCAATCGTCCTGCTGTGAGCCCTGAGGGAAAGTTCTTGGGCGATGATGGACAAATCATGACCGAGATTGCCAAGGACGTCTTTATTTCTATGAATATATCTGGTTTAGAAGCTTTTAACTCGAAACCTGCTCAATCTTCTGACGGGCAAAACGTTTATGGTGTGCCACAAAGAGGGCCAGCTGGTGAGTTGGAGGCATCTTCCGAGCAACCACAGAACGTCAATGTGTTTGATGAGCTTCAGAACTTGAGGATCTCTTTATTGACCGGAGATCTAGAGGGAATTCGCGGTACTCTGGAGCGTTTTGATCAACTTCACACTCAGCTCATTGCATCCCGTGCAAAAGTTGGATCCAGAATAAATGGTTTACAAAGCACTGGACAGGCAATAGAGCGTCATAATATCACGAACGCTCAGCTCAGTTCAGCTTTAGAAGATGCTGATATGGCACAAGTGACCAGCGATTTAGCAAAAGAGGAGACTGTTTATAGGAGTGCTTTGGCGAGTTCTCATAAGTTGATTCAACCGACTTTGATGGATTTTATAAAATAAATTCACGGAGTTCTTGCAACTCTCCACAGCTTAGAATAATAGTTTCTTCGTGTAATGGACTACGGAATGGGTTTTTTTAGAGAGACGGAGATCTTATGCTCGTATTGACCCGAAAACTGGGTGAAAGTATCGCGATCGATGATCATATCAAGATCGTTGTCGTACAAATCAAAGGTAAGCAGGTTCGTTTGGGGATTCAGGCCCCAAAAGAGACGAAGATTCATCGCGAAGAAGTCTATACTGCTATTAGAGAACAAAATCAGGAAGCCTCTCACGCCCCCGTCGCTTTAGATCAAGTGTCAAAAGCACTCAAGGGCTAAAACGTTTGGCGTCCCGCGCCAAAAACCACCCCTTGAGTTTTTTTTATTTCAGGTGAATACTATCCAGTGGGGGTCATCAGTGTGATCATAAAAACAGCACGGTTTGGACAGATCACGGTAGGTGAGATGGGTGAGGAGATTATTACTATCCCTCAGGGCTTGCTCGGATTTCCAGATTTTACAAAATATTGTCTTGTAGACCCTATTGATGAGACCTTGATTCTTTGGTTGCAGTCCATAGAAAATCCGGATCTCTCTTTTCCCGTGTTAGAACCAAAAATTTTTAAACCGGATTATCATGCGCGTTTATCAGCGCTTGAGTTACGAGAGTTGAATCTAGCAAACCTGAGTCAGTCTGCAGTGTTCACGGTTCTCACTATTCCTGAAGACATTTCATTGATGACGGCAAATCTGAAAGCGCCAATTGTCATTAATCTAAAAGAGCAGATCGCAAAACAAGTGGTATTGCAGGAGAATGACTTTAGTATTAAACATCCTATGTTTAAAGAATTACGCATCCATCTTGTTACGATTGCGTCTCAAAAAAGAATCCTTGGCGGTGAGATATCTGATACTCCCGCATGTGTTCCTGTTCCGATTAAGAGTATCCCGCCTTCACTGACAGTGAAGAATTTGTAATGTATGCCTAAGTCTAAGAATGCTGTTTTGATTAAGGATTACGTAAGAAAACTAAAAAAATCTCTAGAGCGTTTGAGGTATAGTCACCAAAAAGTTATTAAACTTTCTACTGAAACCGAAAAACTGACAGAGGATGAATTAGGAGATTGGGAGAGTTTTACTTCGAGATTTGCTAGGGCTTCAGATTTATTTCTATCAAAGCTTTTAAGAGCACTTGTTCTGAGGGATGATCCAGGGTTTCAGGGTGGGTTTAGGGATTTTCTCGATCGGGCAGAAAAACTGGGTTATATTTCAAGTGCGGACATTTGGATGGAAATTAGAGAGCTCAGAAATACAACAGCACATGAATATACCGAAGAGGATTTGGCAGAAAATTTTGGCAAACTTCTTCAGTACGTTTCGTACATCTATGAAACCGAAAAAATTTTCCCTCTAATCCATGCGACTTAAATCTGAACAGGTGGATGTCTTTATCAGAGTGTTGGACTCTTATGTAAATGGAAGTGGTTCGCAGCTCTATCTCTACGGAAGTCGTTCGCAGGACCATCTAAAGGGCGGAGATATTGATATTCTTTTGATCGTGAGTGAGGAAAAGCTGTTAAAACAAATCCAAAATTTGAAAATAAAGATCCTCACATTGTTCAAAAAAGAGCTGGGTGAGCGACGAATTGATTTTTTGATCTCATCACATGATCGATTGACCCGTGATCCCTTCTTAAACGAAGCGCTAAAAACAGCCATTCTTCTGAAGGAGTGGCAGAAGTAACGCGCCTCTTACTTCGCCTGAAGAAGTAATTTGAAGAATAAATTCTACTAAAATGATTTAATTAAGGCTTTTTAGGGAGGTGTGGGGTTGATTTATGGCGCATAAAGTTATATAAATCGCCCTGTGTGTGGGTTTTCATTTAGATTATTATTTTTTGCTCTCTTGGGGCTTAGCTTCGGACTTCCTGCTTCGGCGCATGGGGGTCCCACTTCGCTTGGCGAAGTGGGAGGAGTCACAGCAGAAGTTATGGGGGTTATAAAGTGTAATGAGCTTTTTGGGGGGGTGGCCACTGCTACTGAGTCAGAGGCACTCGCATTTCAAGCCATAGAGACTGCTTTTCGACAACTGTTTGAAACACTGTCTCCAAATGAGCAGGAGTATGTTTCAGAGTCTATTTTTGGAAATCATCTTGAGAGATATCTGTCTGATCTAGAGGTAGTAGTCTATTACACAATTCTACAAGAAAACATGTTGAGTCGAAATGGTT
>JAHFAB010000101.1 GCA_023250795.1 Bacteriovoracaceae bacterium | reverse complement strand
GCTGCATTCTGAAGAGCACAACGGGCTACTTTAGCAGGATCAATGACTCCAGCTGCAATCAGGTCTTCATACTTCTCAGTGAGAGCGTTGAATCCCCAAGCAGGATTAGAGTTATTGGATACCTTATCGACCACAATCGAGCCCTCATAGCCAGCATTTGCTGCAATCTGGCGGAGAGGTTCTTCGAGAGAGCGTCTAATGATACTCACGCCAGCTGTTTGCTCTGGTGAAAGTCCTTTGAGACCATCAAGAGCTTTTGCAGCGCGCAGAAGAGCGGTTCCGCCCCCTGGTACGATGCCTTCTTCGACTGCTGCGCGAGTTGCATTGAGAGCGTCTTCCACTCGAGCCTTTTTCTCTTTCATTTCTACTTCTGAAGCTGCTCCAACATTAATGACTGCAACTCCACCTACGAGTTTTGCAAGTCTTTCTTGGAGTTTTTCACGATCGTAGTCTGAAGTGGTTTCTTCAACTTGAGCACGAATGGTTTTTACTCGACCATCGACTTCGCTCTTTTTTCCGGCGCCATCGATAATGATTGTATTGTCTTTATCGATTGTCACTTTCTTTGCTGTGCCGAGATCTTCGAGTTTAGCTGATTCGAGTTTATGTCCGAGCTCTTCAGAAATGACTCGTCCACCTGTGAGGGTAGCAATGTCTTCCATCATTTCTTTTCTGCGATCTCCAAAGCCAGGGGCTTTGACAGCAGCGACTTGGATTGTTCCACGCAGTTTGTTGACTACGAGAGTCGCAAGTGCTTCGCCTTCGACTTCCTCAGCGATAATCACTAAGGGCTTCGAGCGTTGAACCACTTTTTCTAAAAGAGGTAACAAATCCTTCATGGAGCTGATCTTCTTGTCGTAAATCAAGATATAAGGACTTTCGAGTGAAGCTTCCATTTTCTCAGGATTAGTGACGAAGTAAGGAGAGAGGTAGCCGCGATCGAATTGCATTCCTTCGACAACGTCCAGGGTGGTTTCCGCAGTTTTTGCTTCTTCTACAGTAATCACGCCCTCTTTTCCTACTTTATCCATCGCTTCTGCAATGAGCTTTCCAATTTCTGCATCATTATTTGCGGAGATAGAGCCCACTTGAGCTACTTCTTTTTGGTCCTTGATGGGTTTAGAGATTTTTTTCAACTCTTCTACCACTGTGTTGACGGCTTTATCGATCCCACGTTTGAGTTCCATAGGATTGTGGCCTGCAGCTACAATCTTGGCACCTTCGCGATAGATGGCTTGAGCCAATAATGTGGCAGTGGTGGTTCCATCACCTGCATCATCATTAGTTTTCGAAGCGACTTCACGGACCATTTGAGCGCCCATGTTTTCAAATCTATCAGAAAGTTCGATTTCTTTTGCTACGGTCACACCGTCTTTTGTGATGTTTGGGGCGCCAAAAGATTTTTCAATGACGACATTGCGTCCTTTGGGTCCAAGAGTCACTTTTACGGCATTTGCCAATACGTTCACACCGCTCAAAATTGCAGAGCGGGCTTCTTCGGAAAACCGAAGTTCTTTTGCTGACATTTTTATATCCTCCTACTTAAATAATTATTGAGCATTGAGTACGCCGAGAATATCTTCCTCACGCATCATGAGGAACTCGTCGCCATCAATTTTGATTTCAGTGCCTGAGTACTTGCCAAAAAGAACGCGATCGCCCTTTTTTACATCGAGGGGACGAATTTTTCCGTCCTCTGTCACGCGGCCTTGTCCTACAGCAATGATTTCGCCCTGAATTGGTTTTTCTTTTGCGGTATCAGGAATAATGATTCCGCCCTTAGAACGCTCTTCTTCTGAAAAACGTTTCACCAGAACACGATCGTGTAAAGGTCTGACTTGCATTTTAGATAACCTCCATTTTTTAGATCATTTGATTCAAACGACTTCTTATAAACGACAGAAATCCAAGCCACCTTTTCTCGAAACGTTCAATCTGACGACTAAACACTTTGGGAAAGGATGTCTAAAAACGCCACCGTTTATAACAGCCTATGCGTATAATGTTCATTCTTGTTTGAATGTCAACAGGATGTGAGGGAAAAAAGTGAATTTAAATATACTTGACACAAGCATTTTAGTCAAGTATATTGCCCAAGGTCTTGGCAGGGCATGGAGGTGCCCCCACCATGGTGCTGAAGCAAGGTTCACAGGTTAAAAAAGAGGTTTCTACAGATTTTTTTTCACATCTATTTTTTCTCTTTTCTGTATTTTCTGTCAGTTTGGTTTTGTGTGCTGCGTGGAGTGCTTGGGCGGGTCCAAAAGTTTATCCGGCTGTTGAATCAGAAGACGAGGTTTCAGGTTCAGTTCAAACATTGATGAAACAAGTTCCTCTCATGAAGAAGGTCCAAATAATGGGCAAAGTTCGAAAACCTTTGCTCGTGATGAAAAAACTAGGGATTCTTGAAAAGAAAAAGGCATCAGCTTCTCAAAAATTTGATCCGCAAAAATATGACCTGGTGGATCCAACTCAAAAAGATTCTCTCTTGAGGCGCTTAAAATTAGTCGAGCAGCTGATCAGTAGCCATGGTCGAGCCTATGACTATCGAGTTTATACGAATCAACAACTAGAAATGATCATCACAGGTTTAGAAAGTAAGAAAATTTCAAAATTAGAAAAATCTCTAGAAAAACCACCAGAGACCGCCGTTATTTCTTCTCCAGTCTTGACACAGGAAGTGCCCTCAACTCAAGAGGAGCCAGTAGCCGAAGAAGAACAATCTGAGTTAGAAGCCCCTCTTCCCCCCATTTCTACCGAATAGATTTCTTTCTCATTAAGATCGTGATTGCCTTTTCACTCGAGATCGCATAGCGATAAGTTTTGCATCACATGGGCTTGGTAGCTCAGTCGGTAGAGCAGCGCCCTGAAAAGGCGTGTGTCGGCGGTTCGATTCCGTCCCAAGCCACCACTGTAATTTATTTGTAGTAGCTCCCGTTTTATTGCATAATCTCTCATTATGCGGAAGTGGGGTTTGTTTGTTTTAGGGGTTCTTTGTCTATTTTCTAACCTGGCTTGTTCATTGAAAGAGCGTTTAGCAAGTGAGTTTGTAACGCTTTCCTTTCAATTTCAATCGGATCGGGTTCTAAACAATAATTTTTTATTTAGCTCTATCCCGCCTGTTTCTGCCGATCAATTTGATTGTGTTGCCGTTATTGTGATGGGGAAGGGCATCCCAGTTGGCAAGTCTAGCAATAATCCAGATGCTTACTTGGATCGATTGTTCAATGGGGAGTCCTGTGCTTATAGGGGAGTTACCTCACCACCGATTGGCCTGAATGAATCGGATAAAAAAATCAAATTGAGAGTTCCAATAGGTGTAGATCGAATGATCCAAGTTGTTGGGTTTTCTGATCCACAGAGGAATTATTGTAACTCTAGTTTTCCAGTGGGCGAGATTGAAATTCCAATGGGAAGTCACCCTGTAGGCTTCGAACTTGGGAGAAGTGGGCGAACCGCTCTTTTTAAAGATACAGAAATTTTTATAGAGAATACCTACACTCAGCTTACTGCGGCAAATAAAATAAAAAGAAGCATTGATTGTGAAGGATTGGCTCCTTTTTCAAGCCCAGACTCAGTGGGACAAGTCGTAGTTCCACCGGTATTTAGCCCTAAAGATATTTCGGGTTTGAAACTTTGGTTTAGAGCCAGTAATTTCAATGGGTTAGCTGACGGACAAGAGATTGTCAATGATTGGGTAGACGAGAGTGGAAACGGTTTTTCTATCCCCCCTGCTTTGGGAGTTCGCATACCTGCTCCAAAATATTATAGCAGTTCGGGACCAAACTCTACTCCAGTTGTGTATTTAACTGGGGGTGCTTATTTTACTAAAAGTGGCCAGAATTTTTCTTCGAGCTTAAGTGGAGTGACGGTTTTTGCAGTCACAAAATTTGCGGTAGGGGGTCTTCATGGGGACTATTTTTCATTAAGCAAAGGTATTCCTGTTGGGACATCAGCATATGACTATTTGGTAATGGGGGTTGATTCTAGTTCACTTTACTATGTTTCAAAATATTCTCCAACAGATGGAGGGACACCTACACTCTACTTAACACCCGAGTCCCATACTCCACAGCTACATGTGATGTCTTGGGCTGTGGGGGGAGGAGTTGATTCGCTTAAGTATTCTGCTCAGGGACTTGGATCTAAGACACTAAACGATTCCACAGGAGTGACTAATCTAGTTTTGAACAATTACATTATAATCGGAAATGGAAGCAACAACAACGCGTTTTACGGAGATATTTCAGAAATCATCGCATATACCCGGGTCTTATCTTCCTCAGAGCAAGACCAAGTGCAAAACTACCTCCGTGTAAAATATGGTTTTCAGTAAAAACTTTATTTCAAATGAGTGTTCAAAGAGTTTTGGTTTTTTACAGCTTGGACCCTATCCTTCTTACAGTCGATACTTTCTTGCCAGGTTTCCATATCAGGAGATTCGTGGTCAGATGTGAGGATTTTTACGAGCGATGCGACCCGGTCTGCTTCACTAAAAACCAGTCCAAACTCACGATTGTTAGAAGTAGAAGACCATGAGCCATTGACCGATCCAACCCAGGCTTTTTGGTCATCAATGACGATTGCTTTAGCGTGCATGTATCCAGGATGTCCATTAATTTTAAACTGATTAGGCATCATTCGGACAGAAATGCCTGCATCATCAAAAGGCTTGAAAATCGATTTCGTAGTTTCTACATCGTTTGCTTGGGGTGGACCAAAGCTACACACAGAGGCCAGAGTGATATCTATCTTTACTCCACGTTTCGCGGCATCGAACAGGGCTTGATTGATCGTGCGTTCTTTGAGGTATTGATTTTCAAGTCTAATGGAAGATGTTGCCGCACCTATGAGTTTTACTAATGGATCTTGAGAATAAGGACTGACAGTTACTTTGTCTTGGATAGTTCCGTGAGGATCTCCTGGCAGAACTGCTTCTAGCATTGATTTTAGATCGTATTTTTCAGTTTTTAGATCGTTTTCAAAAACGTTTTCGAGAAATGAAATAATTTCTGGATCTTTCTCAATCATAGAAAAATCACGGTTACATTTTTCTGGATTTCTGGCCTGATTGCAGAGATTGCTGCTATTAAAATTGCCGGTACTAATAAGAACAGCTTTTCCGTCTACAATAACCATTTTTCCATGTTCAAAACAGGGTTTTTTGGGGTCGGCACAAAGTTTGTCTTTGTTAAATTGAATATAAGCTCCACCACTTGCCAGAATTTCATCTCGAAGGTTCTTCTGATCGATGCAACTTGGGTCATCTTTTTCAAAAAAAGGATCAAAAATTTTGCATGGATCGCCCAAGGGGTCAGGCTCCCTGATAACTCGAATTCTTACTTGTTTTGAAAGAGCGTTTCGGATTGCTGCAAGGACGTCGGGATCAGCCATTTCATAAATTTCGATGTCGATCGTGTTTTTCGCAGCTTTCAGCATTGCAAAAACCGGAGAACCCTCCGCATTGTTATAAAAGCCAACTGCTGGGAGTTCTTGGGCAGGCTCTTGCGTGGGGTCTTGAGTGTGATTTTGGGGTGAATCATCTTTTCCACAAGATGCAGCCAGCAAGAGAAGGGGGAGCGCCAGGGGGATCAGGGCTTGGGTCAAATATAGTTTTTTAATCATGATGCTACGCAGAATAGTTAAAAAAATATATTTGTCAAATATTTTTAACCCGAGCTAATCGTGCTCTATGTCTTTTGAATAATTTGGTTTGTAGCCTACTCGTGAATAATGCCACCCTAAGCCTCTTTTAATTTAATTGTTATAAACTATTTCAGTAGATTTACTTCAGCCAGCTGAAGTCATAAAGTAGTAGACACTCTATTTAGTGATAAGCTCTACTAGTGTTACAGAACAGGAGTCTCCATACCAAACGCTATGATCTGATATTGTTCTCTGATAAATTACTTTTCTATTTTTACTGTTCCGACTGGTAATTGGTGAGCAATCTTTTGTGTTCAGCGTTTCAGAAGACGTATTCATGATTTCATAAAAATCAGAATTAATAGAGATACTCAAATCGTATTTGTACTCATCTTTGCCCTTGCCCGTTGCAAGAAGACTCCCCCTTGCAATTTGTACTATTACAGGATCAATTTTTATATCTTCGGATTTTAAGTTTGAAACAGTTTCAGCAAGTAGGGCTATATTTTGTTGAATTTCCAATTTGGTTTGATTAAAAATATTTGTATCTGATTGACCTACGGCGAGAGAGCTCAGGTATACGGTGGTAGAATTGGCCAGGGGCTCAGAAAATGCTAAATGAGGAATGAATAATACCCCTATGATTAGATAAACTTTAAAATTCAAAAAATGCATAAATTTTATATCTCCTTCTTAGAAGGGCCAGGAAGTTATACATAGCGACCAGTTTTGTCAATAAATAAAATGTATAAAATGTTATCGCACGCTATGTCTTTTGTATAATTTGGTTTGTAGCATACTGATGAATAATGCTTGCAATCAGCGTCTGATAGGGGAGGCCTGCTTTGGCCGCTTTGTCACGAATCAACTCAATATCCAATGTATTTAGACGAAGACTGACTCGTGCGTCTTTTTTCATCGACTTGATCTGAGTTAGTGCTGCATTAACTGATTTTTTAATTTCGACATCACGATTTGGAATAGTTTTCCACTCTCCTTTTTCAATACTGTTGCGTAATTCTTTCTCATATTTTGTAAGCCTAAGTTTTTTCATTATTGTTTCTCCTTATTTTTAATCTTTAATTTCCTGCTTGGAACAATGGTAATGAGTTCCCTGGTTT
>JAHFAB010000100.1 GCA_023250795.1 Bacteriovoracaceae bacterium | reverse complement strand
AAAAATTTTGTTTTTTTATTTTTCATATTATATCCTATTCCAAACCTAGGCGGGTCCAAAGAAATCATCACACGGTGAAGTTTTTATTGATTTCCATTTTTCTTTTAACTTTTTTAGTAACTTTTCTGGCAGTTTTTCTTTCAATATGTGCCCACCTACATAAAGCCCACCTACAACACCAGTAGTCGCAAGCAAAGCCTTGACCCAAGGGAGCACATCCCCAGTGAACACTTTATCAAATGGCTCTTGATAAAACATTTGGGGAAACCCGCCCCACATGGTGGCTAAAGAATAAATAAATGTATACCAAAATAGGGTCTTTATAGACAAAATTTTCTGCCCATGGTTGCTCAAAAGTCGAGTCAGCATTTGAGCTGGCACATTGACCAGTGCGACCAAAAAAATAGAATTAAAAACAGCAACAGACCAAGGAGGGTTATATCCCCATACATGAGATAAAACAGGTAGCCCCAAAATGTAAAAAGTCAGTACTCTTCTTGAATATCTAGAATAAGAAAAACCTAAATCATAAGCTCCAGGAATGCTTCGATAAAGAATACTTACCCCCCCTAGTTTGAATTGATCAGTCGGAAAACCTGCTTCAATTGTTCGCAAAATAGTTGTAGATATAGAACCTGTTAAACGACACCTAAGTCCATGAAGGCAGCCGGGTCGCGAAGTAGATCGAGCAGAAATAGCTTCATAGGGAGCTTTTCCAACCACCTCCAAGTAATGCTTAATATAGGAATCACCATAAAGAATCGCTTTATACATTAACTGTTCACGAAGAGATAAGCCACCAAACCAAGCCTTGAAATCAGGATCCGCCTCTTGGGTTTCAGCTAACCTATTCATCTCAGATCTGACAGCCTTTTCTACTTCTTCCTTATAATCTAACCTGTCCCTGTAGTTCGGAAAAAGTCCTAGTGAATTCATATAGACATGAGAAAAAATTTCCATCCATCTCTCTTTTTCTGTAGTTTTTATATCTACAAAATTATGGCCTGCTTCTTGATAAAAAATTTTATCTGATTTTTTCTGAATAAACCAAAGCTGTGCTTTTTGAACCCAACCCCGCTTAGGCGCACTAAAACTATTTTTTACTCTTGCTTTCTGCGCAATATCATTCGCTTCTCTCAAAGATTGACAAATCAAATAATATTCAGTTGGATATCGAACTTTTAAACTTTCTAAAGCTTCTGCTCTAGCATCCTCATTCGAAAAACCTAAACGCTGACGTTCAAGAACTTCTCTTTCAAAATCCTCGTGATAGTTCAAAATCAGTTGGGGTGCTCCAGAAGTAAGAATTTCTTTTGAAAATTTGCCACTAACATCTAAACTATCAGCACTACCCCTTATGTAGTCTAGAAAGGCGCCCTGAAAAAGAAGTCGTGCTATATTGCTGCCAGAAACACCATAACGTTCAACCCAACCCTGAGGTAACTGATTTATGATAGATTGATCAATAGGGGTGAGGCAAACTAATTCTTCTCTTGCTAGCCTAAAACCCCTAAGAACATCTATGAGATCTTTTTTTGAAAGCTTAAAAAGAGCGCGAAGTGGATTAATGACAAAAGCCTCAAGGATACTTACTTTCTTTTGATAGGACTCTAAGGCATCTAATGCTCTGTCCAAATGAACGTCATTAGGGTTTTGGGCATGCAATTCTTTCGCTTTTTGTATTGCCCTCTTAAGAGCTGGGGCCAATAAACCAGGGCGTTGAGCAGCATAAAATATTTTTTCTTTGGCCAGGATTAATTCATGTCCTTCTTGTTTAAACTGTTCTTCTACTAAAGAAGTAATATCTATTTCACTTTTACCTTTGTTTTCAGGTAATTTTTCTATTTTATTCTTTAGTTCCTCACGCACTTCTAATTCTACTTTAACCCTCACTTCTGGAGAAAACCCAATTCCTAAAAATCTCAATATATTTTGCCAAATAGTTTCGACATCATAAATAAAATTTTCTCGTGTGAGACCAATTAGACGCAAGCGTTTTTCCACTTTTTCATCAATTCTACTGGCTCTTTCTCTAGTGTTTTCAGCCTTATACGGATCCTTACCAGCTGCAGTCATTTCATGGTCAACTTTTCCAGCTTCTTCATTATAAAATATATCCTGATTATCACTACTAAATGCCTGAGCACCATGAGCAATATAGCCTGCAAAATTTCTTATAATTTCTAGCATTATAATCAATACAGTAAAATCACTCATGGGTTTTCCATCAGAGGATTTAAACTCAGCGCTAGGAGTCAAAGAAATATCCATTCCTTGAAATGACTGATCAATGACCGGCCCCAAGCTCGGAAACCACACCTTAAAAACATTGACACTTAAGTAAGGAACGAGATGTTTTAACTGATAAGCAACCAACAATGTATCTCCCAACCCAAATATTCCAAACCCTTTGACAAAAGTTTCCCAGCTGACAATTATTTTTTGTACTTTATTTCTAGTAAAATAAATAGTGCCAGACAGGAATTTTCGAACTAAACTGTTTTCTCCAGCACCTAATTTAGGGAAAAAACGATCAATCATAAATTCAGTAGATGCTCCAAGCATAGTAGCTGCAAAATTATCAATGAACATCAGATTATGGGCAAATACTGTTCCTGTTTGACTGAACTCTCTTCTGATTTTACCTAATGTCCCCTTTGGTTGAGGATTCAGCTCATTTAGTTTTTTGAAATGATCTTTCAAAAGAGTATATTTGAGAACAATAGCCCCGGCATATGCAATACCTGCAACCCCCAATACACGTAGAATTCTGCCAAAAGTTTTTTGCTTTGCTTCTATGCCATGTGCTTCGTCTGCTGGTAAAAATTTATTTTCATAATCATCTGCATAAGTCGAAGATATTAAACTAAATTTAGAAAATAGAAGTAGTAAATATTTTTTATAGACAGATGGATAAAAAATGTTTTGACTCACTTTAGATATTTCTTCAAAATAAGAAAATCCAGGTTTGTCTAAATTTAGCCCAGTATAATAAAGCCCAAACCCAGCAGTACTTCCAGGGGGAAGGGAACTAACGTCTATTTGAAATATTTTTAGTAAACTTACACTCAAGCTTCCAAAATCATTAGAAATATTTTTAAAATATTCCTCTTTTGTTTTTTCTTTTTTTGAAAATATTTTATCTAAAATATTTTTTAAATTATATTTAATATCGTTTTTATCGTTTTGATTAAGATTTTTGTTTTTTTCTACTATTTGGGAATTAAGTGAAACTGCCAAAGCAGCAGTGTAATTAAAGCGTTCTATATTAATTAATGTTTCAATATCTCGAAATAAAATCGGTAAAACCAAACGACTGCTCTCTTCATTAGGGGCGTCGGTAGAGGCATCAGCTAAATAGAAAAAATCATCGCTAGAAGACTCATAAGCCTGAACGTCATTTGACCAATTACCTGATGGAAGAGGGAAAAAATAAACACAGCTTGGTTTTGATTCTTTTTCGTTTTTACGAATTTCATCAATAGAAAGAACAAATATACCTTCACCCACTGGATCTTGTCTGGGGTTGTTCCCTTGAGCTATTTTAAACAATTCAAAGTTTTCTTTGGCAGAAAGAAGCACATAGCGGTCATTGTATAATATGGGTGATAATCTCTGATTTATTCTAAGTGATCTGTCTATCCCTTTGATTTGAACAGTAACTGCTTCATCAGTCGACGAAAACCAAACCTCTTCGTCACTACTTAAGCTTTCTTCCGGAAGAGCTCTTGTCCAGCTTTGCTCTCTGAGAAAGAATGGATCTTGATCTAATGACGGGTCTGAAGAAAGTAATTCTTCTACAGGTGGTAATTCCTTGGGATTTAAAATCAGTTCATCGATCGGATCGACAAAAGCGTCATGAAAAGCACTATGTATTTCAGTGTCAATGAGGGGTAATGCATCATTTGCATGGCTAGTTGTATAAAAAGATGTGGGTAGTGCAATCTGAAAAATGACTATCCAAATAAGTAAAGAGCTAAAAAATTTATTCATTTGAAACCCACACACTGTCTGATTTTTAAATCCCTAATGATTTATAAAATGCCTCGGATGTCTGTTTTCTTCCTAAAAACTGCGCAATAATGTCCTCTGGGTCCACCATCCCGCCCTGCTCCAAAATAATCTTACGATAATCTTGGCCTGTTTTAGGATTGAGAAGACCTTCTTTCTCAAATCTAGAAAAAAGATCCAGTGCAGAAACTTTTGACCATAGGTAACCGTAATAACCTGCTTCATATCCCCCCATGAGGTGACCAAATGAAGACGCAAAGTGGTTACCCGGCAGTGCAGGAATCCCCATGACTCTTTTGTAGATGGAGTTAAAAGATTCTACAATGTTCACATCATCCGAAGAATGAATTTCCATATCATAAAGTGCATAGATAATTTGTGTACTGTAGGAGGTCCCATAGTTAAAATCTCTCGCCTTTATCATCTTGTTCAAAAGCTCTGTGGGAAGTTTTTTCGTATGATCTAAGTAATGTCCTGAGAGCTTACTCAGACCTTGCTCACTCCAAACCCATTCCTCAAGCATTTGTGAAGGAGCCTCTACAAAGTTTCTATCCACAGAAGAGCCAGAAAGACTGGCATAGGGAGCCTTCGTCAAAGTTTGATGCATGATATGACCAAATTCGTGAAAAAGAGTCTCCACTTCCTCATGACTAAGAAGTGAAGGTTTAGGATCTTCGGGAGGGTTAAAATTTCCTACAATCGCTGAAACAGGTTTTTGATAACCATGCGGAGTAACTCTCCCAGAAACAACTGGGAAGGCTGCAAAATGGGAGTATTTTCCATCCCTTGGATCAAAATCTAAGTAAAAATGGGCTAAAACAGCTCTGGTTTCAGCATCTTTTATTTCATACAGTTTTACATTTGGAGCCCAAGAAGTTTTTTCTTTTACTTCAGAGAAGCGAACTCCCAAGAGGTTAGAATAAATATCAAACAGCCCTGCCAACACTACATCCGTTGGAAAATATTCTCTAATCACTTCATCATCTAAATCAAAGTTTTCTTTCTTAATCTGATAGTTAATATAGCCAAGATCATAAGACTGTAATTCCCCCTCATCTTTCATCAAAGACCTCTTATAGAGGAGGAGTCTCTTTTTTTCTTCTTCCATCTTTTTAGAAAAACGACTTGCTAAATCATTCAGAAATTTTAGAACATTTTCAGAATCCTTCGCCATGCGGCCATTAATTTTATAATCTGCCCAATTTTTAAACCCTAAAAGTTTCGCCATTTTTTGACGCAAACCCAGAGCCTGTTGCAATATTTCAATATTTTTCATCTGCCCCTTATTTCGGAAGGCAAGAGCCATTTGCTTTCTGGTTTCAGAAAGACTAGCATTTTCCATGATCTGAACATAATTTGGCGCAGAAGGTTTAACCGAATACTTTCCGTCTTTGCGCTCTAGAGGCTTGAAAAACCCTTCAGGAAGTCCAGCTAATTCTATTTTTGTAAATAACACAGTAGTATGATCGTTCTTAATATTTGCTTCAAAGTCTACCTTTAAACTAGCGAGAGTCTGATTCAACTCAGTAAAAGTCTTTCTATCTGCATCGTTTAGCTGTGCTCCATTTTTAACAAAATCTTTGAGAGTTTCTGACTGAAGACGCTCCTCATTTTTATTTCTAGGTTTAGAATTTTTTAGAACCTGATAGAGATCACTTCGTGATGAAACTGTTACACCATAGGATTCTACTTTTCTTTCACACGCCTCTCCCTCATTACGGAGATTCTCATCAGGACTGACATAGAACATGAAGGTCAGCAAACCAGTTTCATCAGAGAGGTTAGCCATTGCCGTTTCAAATGCAAGCAAAGTACTATCTGTCGACTGTTCGTCCTCATCCAAGTCAACAATCTCATCAAGTGATGTTTTATTCTTAAGAATCGCCTCTCTACAAAGCTTTCTGATTTCATTTGGCTTGTAATCGGAACGAATGAGGTTAGGTTTTACAACAGGAACCGGGGCAACCTTTTCTTCTGCTTTTTTACTACAACCGAAGAATTCCACACCGACAAGAACTAATAATGTAGCTAATATTTTTCCAAAACTGCCTTGAAAACAGAGCATTTTCTATACCTTTCATGCCCCCCCAACTATCCCCTTGTAACCGAACCTCATGTGCCTCAGTATGTGCAAAAGACAATTTATCAATCTTTTACACAAGTGTAGCTACTTACCCCAAAATAATGCTATTTGTCAAATATTTCTAAGGCAAGGGATAGTGTGCAACGTACAGCACATAAACTCAGACGGCGCAGATTCTCCGGAGAACTAAAGCTCTAAACAGTTTGTCATCAGCTCTGACACCCATTGAGGTTGAAGGGTTTTTTCACAAGGACCCAAACTTGCTGACTCAAAGTTTAACATCAAAAACAGGGCAACCTTCAACGGCTGGAAAAACTTCTACAAAGGGCGAACCTTCTTTTCAAAAAAAGTATTTTACTCAGGTCGAATTTTGTTGACATAAAATCTTGCTAATCCGCTACCATAGCTTGGATCCAGGTCTAAATGGCCTGATCACCCAGCAAGAAACGCTGTTTCCTCAACTAAAACTTCACCTGACCCAGCACAAGAGTTACTTTCAAAAGTGTCCTAAAATCCAATCCTTGTAAGCATAATAGGTGGTGTTTTTCCCGTGCTATACGAGTCCATAAGAAATGGAGAAATGATATGCAAAATTTCAAACAATGGGGAAGCGCTGAACTTGTCTCTCATACCAAAGCACTTGTCTTGAGGGAACGTGAAACAACGAGCGAGATTTTGTGGTGCTTACGGTCTATTCAACA
>JAHFAB010000099.1 GCA_023250795.1 Bacteriovoracaceae bacterium | reverse complement strand
TTATAGTTTGACTCTGCTTCGTATAAAACCGCTGAAAGATAACGTGCAAAAGCGTTCTGCTTGTACTTACGCTTTCCTTCATTAATCATGAGATAGAGTTTACGATTGACCCGTTTGGCTTCTACGAGGGCGTTTTCATAATCTCCTAGCATTGCATAATTCATGGCTAGGTAAGTGCTGATCAGAACGTTTTCGAAGTCTTCAGCTTTGTATCCCTTGGTATTATCGGAAGTGACAATCGCAGTACCTTCTTCAATAAGGCTTGTATAATCTTTGATTTCAGCCAACTGATCTGCTTTTAGAAAAATCCGATTGCTCTCTTCGAATTTTCCAGCCGAGTGAAGGGTCAGACCCAGATCTAACATGTAGAGAAGGAGATCCCGCCCATTTTCCCCTTGTTTTTCAATACCACTCTGGAGTCTTTGAGCTGCTTCCTCGTACTTTCCATCTCGAAAAAGAAAATCGATCTGCCTGTCTTGCATCCGAGCCGAAACACAGCCCATTGCAAAACAGCATGATAGAACTAGAAAGTAGAATTTCCTGTAAAATTTTCTATCAACAAAGACTTTCACATTCCTGATTATAAACCAACGCTGTGTTTATTATACTTCTTCCGAATCTCTCTCTCTTCGGTGCAATCAATCGTGGAGGATTCTAAGTTTGTGAGGTTCATCGTTAATTTATAATAAATAAACTTGTCATTTCCAACCTGTTGCACATTGGTAGCGAGCGCACCGCTCAAAATATAATCCGCACCCGTTTGCTTTCCTTTTTTCTTAGCTGTAGGACCCGAGACATATCCACTGTCCCCGTACTGATACTCCTCATCCAAAGTTCCACGCTCTTCTTTATTCACAAATCTCACTTTGGCGGTCTTGATCAAAGAAGTTCGGATCTTATCGGTCATAGATACTGTATCAATATGCTCCTCTGTTCTGTTTTGAACCTTCTCAACAATGACCACAGGAGGTTTGGGCGCTTTTGAAACATAGTCACAACTGACCATGGCTCGAATAACAGTATCCGCCATTTGCTGCATGTCTGCTTCATTGAACTTGTCATCAAGGAGCTCAACTCGAGTGGGATCGTCATACTCTCCCTTGGTAAAGGCCTTTGGCCCACCGCACCCTGATAGAAATAGGGTGACGAACGCTGAACATAAAACCAACGAAATGAATACAGTTTTCCAAGACTTCATAGAACTCGCTCCTTTTATACGCCTTTTGTTAAATCTCGATCCCCCTACCTTCCCATTCGGTGCATAAAAAATCAACCCCATTCCATTCTCAGCCAGCCCCTGTTATCACTCCATCTATACGGAGTACCGAGGGTGGTTGACAGGATGGATCTCACTAAAAAACTCATTTTTATCTGTGGCAAAGGAGGGGTAGGGAAAACTTCGGTCTCAAAAGCCCTTGCGCTCACACTTTCCAAAAAGGGACTCAAAACTCTTTGGGTTGCATTCGAAGATCCCCTCAAACCCCCAGGTGAGCTCCTTGAAATCTCCCCCACTCTCTGGCACCTCAATTGTGAATCGATCACCGCTTTTGAAGAATACGTTGGACTAAAAATCGGAGTTCCTTCCCTCACTAAGATTTTTCTCCAAAATAAACTCATGCGCTACATGGCCAAAGCCGCCCCTGGGATCCACGACCTTGTCTTACTGGGGAAAATCTGGTTTGAACGAAAAAACTATGACCATATTGTTTTAGACATGCCTTCGACTGGATATGGACTTGCTATGTTTCAGGGAACTGAAAATTTTTCCAAACTTTTCCAGGGAGGACCCACACACCGAGATGCCCTCTCCATGCTAGAAACTTTTGGTGATCCCAGTGAAACCCATTTCTTAATTGTGACATTGCCAGAGGAAATGCCTATTCGAGAATCACTAGAGCTCAATGGATATTTACAGAAAATGTTTCCAAAAAATCCAGCATCTTTTTTGGTCAATCGCAGTTTTCCAAAACCGGTGACAGCCCCTGCAGCTTCGCAATCACCAGAGTCATGGATTGGGGCTTCCCCAATTCCTCAATCTGCATTAGATTATGTAGAAAAAAGAAGCATCAACGAAGCTTATAATCTTAGACTTCTCGAGCAAGAAAAAATCGAATTCACAGAACTCGGATTTCTTCTTCCGACTGAAGACAAAGATCTCATTCATACCTTATCCGAAGAAATTGAAAACCATGTCATACTCCATTGATTCCATCTTAGATCAACGCCGTATTCTCATCACTTGTGGCACGGGAGGTGTGGGGAAAACAACTTTGAGCGCAGCTCTTGCACTTCGAGCCACACTTCTTGGAAAAAAGACAGTTGTAGTCACCATCGATCCAGCAAAACGTCTAGCCAATTCTTTGGGCCTCAAAACATTATCGGACGAACCCACGGATCTCACTCAAGAACTGAAAAAAGCCTATGATAAATTAAATCCGAGCTTCCCTCGCTCTGAAAAAGGCTCCCTCTCGGCCATCATGCCTGACACCCGTCACACTTTCGAGTCATTTTTTTCAGGCCTCTCTTCTTCCAAAACCCATGCTGAAAAATTGATGAAAAATCCGATTTTTCAAATATTTGCAAAAGAGTTTTCAGGTACAAACGAGTACATGGCATTAGAAAAACTTTATTCGATAGACTCACTCGGAAAATATGACTGCATTATTTTGGACACTCCTCCCAGCCGAAACACCCTGGCCTTTCTGAACGCTCCTCTGCTTCTTGCACAGTTTTTCGATGAGCGCATCATTCGTTGGCTTGTATTGCCCACCAACAAAATAGTGTCCGTCGGCATGAAAAAAGCGCTCGGGATTTTAGAAAAGCTCACAGGCAGTGGATTCATGGGTCACCTTTTTGATTTTGCCTCAAGCCTCTTCGAAGTGCGCATGGCTTTTCAGGCCAATCTCAGAAAAATCACAGAACTTCTCACCTCAAAAGATGTAGGTTTTCTTTTGGTAACGACTCCTAATCCAGAAACCCTTCCTGAACTTCTCCATTTTATGGACGCCATCAAAGAACACCAAATGCATTTTGATGGAATTGCGTTAAACAGAACACTCAGTTATCTAAAAACAACCAGCACTGAAAACTTTAGTCCTGATACAAGTCACGCGCTTAAAATCGTTTCAGCACTACAAGAACGCGAGAGCATCACTGTGAAGAAGTTGAATGAAAAAGGGTTTCCATTCACTCTGCTCCCTGAACTCGCGCGTGACATTCACTCTGTGGAGGATCTGCTCAATGTGGCACTTGCATTTAACTAAAATAATTATTTTTTTGATTACACTCAATTTGTTTTCTTACGCCCGTGCGGAAACAACACTCCCCTCAAGTATTGGGCCGACTTCCCAAGAAGAAGGAAATTTACTCTGGAAAGAGGGAAAAAAATCTTTTGAAGAAAAAAAATACTCCGAAACAGTGCGAAATCTCCAGAGACTCACACAGCGTTACCCGGCTTCTCCGAACTACTTAGAAGCACATCTCTTATTGGGGAAATCTTTTTTAGAATTGAATGAACCCACCCATGCCCTCCAGCCCATCAAATATTTCGTCGAAAATTCTGGAAAAAATGAAACCGGAATGAAAGCTCGCCTAACACTGACACAGGCTTATATGAATGCCAGAAAGTTTCATGAGGCTTATCTGGTGACAGAGGAAGTGATTGCAAACTCTTTAGAAAAAATGTCACCAGAGATTCGTTTAGAAGCTCTACTCCTCAAAGCTCAAGCGCTAAACGAACTCAAACGCAGTGAGAGGGCATCTCAGACCTTATCTTTTGCAAAAACTGAATTGATCAAACTAGCGAACTCAAACGAATCACTTAAAGGACAGGCATCGTGGCTGGAGCTCAAGTTCAAAACTCAGGTTTGTCATGAGCCACCCCTTAAGAAAAAATTAGAAGAACGAGAAACTCGAGCGCTTTTAGAAGCTCACGGCAATTGCTTACTCGAAGCCTTGGTCATCTACATGGGCGTACTCCAATCCAAAGCTGAGAAATGGAGCACTCTTGCTCAAACTGAACTCATCTCCTCCTTTCATCATTACGCTGAAGAATGTAAGAATCCTCTAACGCCTCCTGGAAAACGTTCTAAAAAACAGCTTGTTCAGTACAAAACTGAGCTTGTAGAAATATTGGAAAAGGATTGTGAACTCAAAAAACAAAAAGCTCTAGAGATTTTGAGCTCCTTAAAAAAACAAATCCCCACGTCACTGCAAACTGAGCTAGATGGAGTCATAAACGCGTTAGGAAAAGCTTTGTGACTAGAGAAAAGAAACTTTTGGCTGAAAGAATCCAAAAAAACTACAAAAAACTCTGGAATTGGCACTTAGAACACGCCAGAAAAACACCTCCCCCTTTTTACTGCTCAGTAGACTTGAGAGATTCAGGCTATAAAATCGCACCGGTGGATTGTAATTTATACCCAGCGGGGTTTAACAATATCTGCCCCGATGATATGAGAGCCGCTCCTCCCATTATCCGCGCTCAAATAGCAGCGTTCTCACTTCATCATAATATTTGCACACCTAAAAAAATCCTTATTCTCCCAGAATCTCACACACAGAATCTTTATTATATTGAAAATCTTTACTATTTGACCCAACTCATCCAAAAAGCTGGGTTTGAAACCCAAATCGGATGGTATGGGGAAACCTCAGAGTCGGTCGTTCACTTAACCTCTGAAACAGAGAAAAAATTAGAGGCTTTCCCCATTCTAATAAAAGATGGGCTTTTATCGACTGGGAACTTTACGCCTGATCTCATTTTACTCAATAATGATTTTTCAAGTGGATATCCAAAGCGTCTGGATGGCATCAAACAGCTGATTTTACCCAGTCATTCTTTGGGTTGGCATTCCAGGAAAAAGAGTGAACATTTCAAATATTATAATCTTCTTGCGAAAGAGTTTGCTCAAATTCTGGAGATCGATCCTTGGCTGATCGAAATAGAAACAGTAGAAGTAAACGAAGTGAACTTTAACGAAGGGCTGGGTCTCGATCGGGTCATCGATACCGCCTCCACAATGCTCGGTCAGCTCAAAGAACAGCATAAAAACCACGGTGTTTCCCAAGATCCTTATCTTTTTATTAAAAATAACCATGGGACGTATGGTATGGGGATTATGACCATCCATTCGATCGAAGAACTCAAAACTCTCAATCGCAGGACTAAAAATAAAATGAGCACTGGGAAAAATAAACTACCAATAGATAGCGTCGTCATTCAGGAAGGCATCCCCACCGCGACCTTAGTCAATCGAATGGCTGCAGAACCCGTCATCTACCTTTTTGGCTGTGAACTTGTGGGGGGATTCCTGAGAACAAATCACGAAAAAAATGTGGAAGAAAACCTGAACTCTCAAGGGATGATATTTAAAAAACTCTGTATGTCGGATCTCAAAGCCCCAGACGAGTGTGAAGAAAGCGACCTCCCCATCTTGGAACTCGTCTATGGGTCTATTGCAAGAATCTCAGCGCTTGCCACAGGGATGGAACTTGCAGAGCACTCCATTCCCAGGTAAATTATGAACACAGGAAAAGCACCACTATGATCTATGAAAATGTCCTCAAAGTGATTGGCAATACACCCAACGTAAAACTCAATCGAGTCGTACCCACGGGATCTGCTCAGTTTTATGCAAAGCTTGAATACATGAACCCCGGGGGTTCCATCAAAGATCGAATCGGATGGTGGATGATCGAAGATGCTGAAAAAAAGGGCCTTATTCAGCCTGGAGGCACTCTGGTCGAGGGTACGAGTGGCAACACAGGAGTAGGCTTAGCCATTGCTGCAGCCATCAAAGGCTACAAATGTATCTTTGTCCTTCCAGATAAAATGTCTCAGGAAAAAATAAAAAGCTTAAGAGCTTTTGGAGCAAGAGTGGTTGTGACTCCGACCGCAGTCGAACCAGAAGACCCCAGGAGTTATTACCAAGTTTCAAAAAGACTGGCGAAAGAGACGCCAAACTCTATCTACGTCAATCAATACGATAATCTTTCTAACCGAGAGTGTCATTATCAACTCACAGGCCCTGAAATTCTTAAACAGATGCCCGATATTGATGTCTTTGTCGCTGGGATTGGAACAGGAGGAACGGTCTGTGGAACTGGAAAATACCTCAAGGAAAAAAAGCCTGGAATCAAAATCATAGCTGTCGACCCTGTTGGGTCCATCGTCTACGAATATTTTAAAACAGGAAAAATCTTAAGCGCCCCTAAGACATACAAAATCGAAGGAATCGGAGAAGATTTCATCCCGAAAAACTATGACTTCTCAGTCGTGGACGATGTCATCCAAGTGGAAGACAAAGAATCCTTCCTCATGACCCGAGACTTGCTCACAAAAGAGGGAATTTATTCGGGTATCTCGAGCGGTTCAGCAGTCGTGGGTGCCATCAAATGGGTCCAAGCCCAAGGAAGCAAATGGAACGGAAAAAAGGTTCTAGTGATTTTACCCGATAGTGGAAATCGATATCTTTCGAAAGTCTACGATGACGACTGGATGAGAGAAGCAGGGTTTTTGGAAAGACCCTCCTTAGGGAAGGTTTCAGATCTCCTTCATATGATGAAACCACAGATAAAAATCATTATGTCAAAACAAACAGACAAAGTTTCAGCAGTGATTGAGCTCATGCGCGACCAAGGCATCAGTCAGGTACCAGTCTCAGATGATGCTGGATGGATCAAAGGGATTGCCACCGAAAGCATTATTTTGAATGCACTCTACGAGGGAAGAGTAAAATCTGGGGACGCCATTGAAAAACTTGTGGACTCCTCGATCGAATTCGTGACGCCAGAAGATCCCATTGAAAAAGTTTCTCGCTTAGTCACCAGTGGGAAAACACCTTTGGTCAATGATCCCACTAAACAAAGTCAGCTTCTAGCCATCATTACGAAAATTGATCTACTGACCTATTTGGGGAATCGGATATGAAAAATCTCCGATTTGGAACATTAGCAATTC
>JAHFAB010000098.1 GCA_023250795.1 Bacteriovoracaceae bacterium | reverse complement strand
GAAAAAGACTGCGAACTTCTGGAGCGTGAACAAGTAGATGTCTTATTCTTTCCTGCTCAGAAAGAAATCTACCCTTCTGATTTTTCCACCACAGTGAGTGAAGACCAAGTCAGCCAAGGACTTTGCGGGAGCTTTAGACCTGGACATTTTCGTGGAGTGGCCACAGTGGTTCTCAAGCTTTTCAACCTAGTTCAGCCTGATACAGCCTATTTTGGACAAAAAGATTACCAGCAATGTGCTGTCATTGAGAAAACAGTAAAAGATCTCTGTGTTCCTATTGAAATCGTTCGCTGTGAAACACTGAGGGAACCAGACGGCCTTGCGATGAGTTCTAGAAATCGGTACCTCTCTAGTGAGGAGAGAGAAAAAGCTCGCCTTATCTACGGAAGCCTTCAGGCTATTTTGCAGGCTTATGAAAAAGGGGAAAGAGAAACTCGTAAACTTGTTGAAATCGGAGAGGCCTTGTTACTTGGGAAGGGATTTGAAATTCAGTACTTTAACATCTGCCACCCTAAAACTCTGCAAAAACTAGGAACTATTGGAAGTGATGGGGCCGTTGTGGCGCTTGCGGCTTATTTAGGAAAAACGAGATTGATTGATAACTGCGTTCTTATTTAGGCTCTGTAGCTAATCCCAGTTCTGTTCCAATCCATAGTTTTTCATGAGAATCAAGCTCGACGCTGTTTACAAAACTAGAAGGTAGTCCTTGTTTTTCAGTAATTTCAGTAAGCATGTCTGGAAAATTTGGGTCTAAATAATAGAGACCGTTCAAATAAAACTGATCTTCATTATTTCTAAGACCATAAAAACTGGGTTTGGATAGAAAATAAACTTCTCCAGAATTTTTAGCTCTAACCAAACTCACGTCTTTATTTTCAGTGACGGTTATCATTGAAAAATTTTTCCCATGATCTTTTGAAACGAAAATCCCATTTTCAGTACCTAAATAAATTATTCCATTTTGCGTAACAGTAAGGTCTGAAATCTTTGGAAATTTCTGCGGGTTTCGGAAAAATGTGGGTTCATTTTTTGATTTTGTAAAAAATCCATGACTATTTACTCCATAAAAAGCTCCACTCTGATCAACTGTAATCTCTCTAAGAGGGTCATGACTAAAGATTTCATTTTTAAAAATGATTTCAAAAGTTTCTCCACCATTTTTTGATAAATGAATTCCTTCAGGAGATACAATATAGATTTGACCTTCAGGATCCAAAGCAACTCCGTAGATTTGATAAAATCGCTGGAACTTCATCTGGTCAGAAGTTAAATCTGGATAAAAACAAAGTATTCGATCAGCTATTCCAAAAAAATTCTTTGATTTTTTATTTTTAATTATTTTTTTTATGTTCTCTTGGATGTATTGATCCCCACAAAGAACATTTTTTGGATCAGAAAAAGTACTCCCTCCATCTGAAGAAATACTTAAACCAGAAAGTTGAGATACTGATTTTGAGTCTTTATTCACATGAATGTAAACCTGATCCTCATCATCAATAAAAAGATTACCAATGGAACGCCCACTCACAGGGCTTTGGACTAGGTCGACCCTTTTATAACTTCTTCCCATGTCTGTAGTCTCCGAAACCCCATCAGAACTAGCCCTCAAAAAAGATCCTTCCTCCGTTCGCAAAAAGTCAAAGCCACCGAAATGGAGATTTCCACGAAATAGTCCGTTATTTTCATACGAGTAATAAGTACCATTGTCCTGAGTTCCAATAAAAATATTTTTGGAATCCAAGGCTAAAATAGAGCTCACGATTGTTAAAGGTTTTAGATTGAGCACACCAAATAACCCATTATTTTTATCAGCAGAACTCATCACCTCTTTTTCCTGATTAACAAAATAAAAATGACCCTGCAAATCTGTCGTAATCTTCTGGGCACTTTCAGTATTTATTACCGGCTGAAATGTCTTTCCACCGTCCTCACTCTTTTGGATGTTTGCTCCCTCATATCCGATGTATATATCTCCACGATCAGAAACATGAATATCAGTCACATGATTTCTGATCAGCTTTCTCCTAAAACCAGAATCTTTACAGGTGGGAATTCGTTCTCCAATAAAACGAAAGTTTCCCCCAAAGTCATCAGTAATATAGAGACCAGAGGCAGTGCCAACGAGCAAAGATCCTGTCTGACTATAAGCCAACGCTGTTATATCGTTTAGAAAATGAGCCTCGATAGAATCGATCGACCTAAAAAATTTTCCTCCATTTCTGGATATCCCAAGCCCATTATGGGTACTTACGGCAATTTCTCCTGTCTTAGCATTGATCGCCAGATCTAAAATTTCATTCGAAGGTAATCCGTGATAAGTAGTTTTGGTTTGATAAAATCGGCCTCCGTCCTCCGAAATCGACAACCCTCCACGAGTTGCCACATAGAGTTTGTTTTGAAATTCTTTGAGCTTATAAGCTGTAGAGCCACCCAATGCATTGAAATCTTTGAGATTCTGTGGAATGGAAACAAACCGAGGGATTTTAGGATAGGTAGCCGACTGATTGGCTGCAAAAGAAGAACAGGTAAAAAAAAGAAAGAGCCCACACCACTTCATAAAACTTTGGAGAACTTATATGATTTTTAGGCGAAAGTCGAGTTATTTTGACTGACTGTTTGAAACCATGATTTTCTTTTCAGCCAAAAGTTGGTAAACCTCATAAAGAAGCTGAGAAACTGTTTTAGCTTCATCAAACTTCCCCTCAAGATTAAAAAGAGCCTTCCATCCGTTCTGGTCTTTTTCAACTAATTCCAGATCAGATTGGCGGATCAAAGTCCAGTTCTCAGTTTCAAGCAACTCGGCTATCAGTTGGATTTTTCTGAGGAGAACTATTCCATTGAGAGGTTCAGCTGTCTTTTTATTAGCTAAAGCAAGAATTTCCAATTTTTCTCGCAAATCTTTGCCAATATTGAGCAGGCTGACATTTGCACCTTCTTTGACAGGGGCGGGCATCGATTCAACAAATTCAAACTGATACAATGTAACCGGTTCAAGTAAAGGATCTCCCAATTTTCTAAAGAAATCTTCAAGCGATGTGAATGGTATTTTTTTCAGATCACCAGTACTCGGGATAAAATACGGCACAGTGACAACAAATCTCCGCTTGAGCTTTTCTAGGGTTTTGAGACGCCAAGAGTCTCGAAACTGAAATGGCCAAAAAGTCGGAGCGGATTGAGATGAGCTGGTAATTTTAATAAAAGACCCAGCTCCAAAACTGACTACGTTTCCCCCCACACCAAACCCATCTCCTCCCCCAATTCCAAACCCATCTCCTCCAGATTTGCCACCTTTGGCCAGTTCTTGTGTGCCTTCATTATATTCAAACCGAAGTCCGGAACTCAGGACTGCAGAAATACCAAAGATCTGCGCATTTTGATCTCGACGTATAAAAGTCTTTTGATTTTCTGATGGATTTTCAAAATAACGTTTTAGAAAATGAACTACTTCGTCGCCCGGAATAGCAATCAACTGATTGCGAATCATATGTTCCTCTGCCAAAGGAACTTGAAAATTTTTCACTTGGCTTGGTTTTCCAGAAACAAGTTCAAGAAACTGATGCGAGAGAACACCCAAAATCTTGTTTACAGAAAATACGGATCCTCCACTCATCCCAAATTCTCCATGTCCATTTTCTAATAGTAAAGTGCTTTCAACCAGTGGAAGTCCATGCCGATCATTACTGGGAGTCAGAACTTTGCATTGAGATGAAAGCATAACTTTTGAGTCATATGGAAATCCAGCGATTGAAACTTCTTCTTTTGCAGTGGGGCGCTGATCTGAAAAATCAACAAGCTCTGGGAGCTTAAGAGCTTCGTAGGATCTAACTTGGGATTCTGATCCTTTGAGTTCTAACAGTGCTAGACCATAACCATAATCTACACTCACTAATGTCGCTTCATGATTTTCAAGACCGAGTTTCCAAACTTCATGAATCAACCCTTCATTCCCATGCAGAAGAACGTGCTCTGAGGTTAAAACATAAATCTTTCCAGCATTTCTGAAAAGAGTACCTGAGCCTTTGAAATTGACAGCCCCACTTTTTTCTAATCGAGAAAATACTTTTACAGTAAAATCATCTGGATTAAGCGTCGCTTGGCACGGAGTACTCATTCCACCCAAAAGAATGTAAATGAAAACAGTTTTTATAAATTTCATGACGGTATTTCTCCTTGCGCTAATCGGGCGCGCAGTTTTTCAGACAAAAAGTAACGGGTATTTCTGGCATGGCCTTCTTTTTTGATCAATCCTTCTCTCATCCATTGTCCGAGCAAACGGTTTGCAGTGCTTCGGGTTCTCCCTAAAAGCGCCTCAACTTCTCGACGATTCAGGACTTTCAAAACTGAAGCCGCGCTGGGAGTGAGCTCAGCTGATTTTAGATTTTGAGATTTTGAACTTCTCACCTTCGAACAACGATGAACAAACGCCTTCCAAAGGGGCTCAGTTGCTAGAGTGCGAGAGAATAGGTCGTTTCTTAGAAATTCAATTCCATTTCCTTTGTCCCAACTTCCCTGTACCACGACAAAATCAGATTTCATTCCCAAACGAATTGAAGGAGGCACGATTTTTCTTATACGTGCCAAAAGGTTAAAAATACGAGAATTATGAATGAGCGGATCATAGCGAGGGAGACCAAAGCAGATGGCTGTAAATTCTTCACAAGAGACACTGCCTCTATCATGTAAAAGCTCAAGCCCTAAAGCCAGAGGGGCTGACAAAATGCTCTTCTTACTTCCACTCTCAGTGATCTGAAATGTTCTCATATTGACTCGTACTCTGGATAAAACTTTTTTATTTTGAGCCAAAAGAAGGTTAATATTTTGAAACAATACATGACCCTCTTTCCACATAACAGAATCACGATTCACCAGTGCTTTGAAATAAAGATCACTCGAGTTCCAAAGTGGATGACTTTTGAGTGAACTCAAAAGATCTTCGGCAAGTAATTCCTTTCGATTGCGAAGTGCTAAGAAATACTGCACAACACCATTTTCGAGTTCGAGGAGAGGAAGTTTACTCTCAGGACTTGAGTGTCTGAGTGCTTCAACACTAGACACGAGCGCCGTTCCACTGGCTGGATCAAAAAGAGAAAGCCATAGCAGAGCGTTTCGAAGGAGATCGGTGTCTTCGGCACTCACTCGGTGAGAAAGACTGGGCAGGTCCATAACCTCCAAGAGTGAAAGAATCCGTTGAATGGAAAAACGCCCCGGATCCATCAACCAACGCCAAACCCAAAGATAAAGTCGGTCAATCAGCTCTGAGGGTTTCGTAGAGTGCAAATCATCGGGATGGAGAATCCCCTGCAGTGTGCGAACTCTAAAAGACCGTTGATAAAAAAAATGCGATCCAATCAGAGATTCAGAATTTGAAATTGCTAGATGAGATTCTTGAACGCTCCAGCGCGAATAGTGGTGATAAGGGAGTTCATGTACCCAAAGCCGAAAATACTGCGACTGAGTCATGGACGTTTCTTGGGGAGAAATTTTCTTTGCTACTGGAAAAATCTGACTCAATCGACCGTTTCTAAAATGGTCACGCAACTTCAACGCTTCGATCTGTGCTTTTAAGGCGGGCATAGGCTCCCCCTTTTTTTCTAAATTTTCGATATGCCCACAGACCTGTTCAAGTGTTTTGTCAAAAGGAAGTCCCAGGTTTTCCATACAAAGCAATGCATTTCCCAGACTGACCAATTTTTCGAGTTCATTTCTGGATAAGTGACTCGCCCTGAGAAAATCCTCCATGGCCGCAAAAGAATCCCCTTGCGAAAAAGCAGCGAGACCCTTTTCAAGTCGAAAAGAATAATGATCTAAAGCGTCTCTCAACCGAAGCTGTTCTTCTACTTCATGAATGAGAAAGCGTGAATATTCAAGATTTCCTTGAGCACGTGAAAGTGAAGAGCATAGACACAGAATTTCAGCAGCAGTAACAAGATTTGTGCTAGCGCTCTGTACAATCTGGGCAATATCCGATTTGCTCAACAGACCCGAGGGAAACCCCATTTTCTGTTTGACCTCACTCAGAAGCCCAAGACACTCTTCGATTCTTTGGTTGAACCGAAGCTCCCAGGCCCGTACGATCATTTGAGAAAGAGAAGTTTTCATCTAGAGCTTACTCTCAAATACTCCAGGAGCGATTGGACCATCAGTCCAAAGCCCCGAGTAAACGGACTTTGCGCAAATGCTCCAAAGAGTTTCTTGCCTGGTGCTGAGTCAAAGATGCCCATGACTTGCGACAGATTTCCCCCACCCTGAGCTAAGCTCTTGCCCAACTCTGCTGTGAGATTTTCCATGAGCGCATGGTCTTCGTTACTCGCCGTCTGGCCTTTCAGTGCTTCGACTGTGATTTGGATGAGTTCCAAACTCAGCAGTTTTAAAGACACGTTACACTCCAGATCAGAGAGACATTTGATCTCGTTCTCAGCATTGGCCTGAGAACGTGCTGCTAGGTATTTTGGCACTACATGCTCTTTTTCATACGCGGAAGTAAGATCTTCCATAAATGGGCCGAGAGCGTTTAGGAGAAAAAGACGTTGATTGAGTGCGTGGTAGTTGGCGCGGTTCAATTCTTCTCCGGGTTTTTTAAGTTTATTTAAAATCTTGAGAACCCTTTCTAAAAATATTTTTTTTACAGGATTCACTACGGCCATGGATTTTTCCAAACCCAGTTCAAGATTTACTATCCCAAATGGATACTCAGGGAGCAGACGAATGATAGGAGGGGCCTGATCATTCTCGTTATATCCCCAGCAGTGGATCGTCTCTTCAGTATCTAGGAGCGCACAGGTGTGCAATTCACCAGCTGAGATGGCTTTCCACTTCGCATCCTCTAAACCAGAGGGAAGCGTGGTTTTGCCATAATCTGAATTTCCCCAGCACTTCGCTTCTCCACTTTCTAAAATCCCGCAAGTATGACCATCTCCCGCTGAGATGGCTTTCCACTTCGCATCCTCTAAACCAGAGGGAAGCGTGGTTTTGC
>JAHFAB010000097.1 GCA_023250795.1 Bacteriovoracaceae bacterium | reverse complement strand
AACTAACCGGTTACTCTGTCAAAATAAAATTTCACGGCTATCGTGATACTGGAGTTTGGGTCGTGCAAGTATGAGGGGAGGTTTTTTGTCTATTCTAATCAGCAACTCGTCAAACCCAACCCATCCCCTTCCCACCAGTTCCCACTGAACTGGTGTGGGAAGAGTTTTGTGAAAACCGGGCTTTTTAGGTTCAATAAACCCGTCAGAAAACGCGAGAGGTTCATTGTTTTGATTTTCTTTTAAAAATACGACAATCCTGTGACCATCCAATGAAATCCAAACGGAGTTTCTAGTGTCCACTGAGAGCGGCAAACTCCTGAGAGTTTTTTCTTTGGCCTCGGTGTTTATAATCTTAAAATAATGCTTCGCTTCTAATGTGTATTGCCAAATCTGAGACGAAGGGCCCTCATTTTGCCTCCAACCGAGAAGTGCATAAAACTCAGAAGACTGATTCGCCCAAAGACCCAAAACCAAGGCGACAAGAAAAAAAGCAGCCCCCTTGAGGAGGGTCGGAATTTTCGAATACCTTAGCGCAAATTTCTGTACGAATACCCGGTTAAAACTTTCTGGTAGAGACGAAATTCGTTTCGAAATACTACAACTGAGATCATGACAGCGCTGAAGATAACGGTAATCCATAAACACACCTCAAAAAAAACCTGCCCTGAGTCTTTGCAATGCTCCTTTGGGCGGAGCCCACTCCGTCTCCCGGTTTGAAAATCCATTTCTACCTCCTTCGACTGTTGCAGCCGCATGCTTGGGAGAATGCCCAAGCTCAATGTGTAATTTTTTTGGAACTCCGATAGGCCAAGTGAGTTCTTGTGGACCAACTGAATCAGGTGGTTTTCTTTCGAATAAAATTTTAGGCAAGGGATTTGGACTGTCCCATTTGAAATCACATCCACGCGCTGTCATCCACAAAACTCGCTTCGCTTCCCACTGAGCCAAAATCAGCTCTTGAGCCACTACAAAGCTAAGGAGAACAGCCTCTAAACCGATCCGTGTTGCTGGTTCACGATCTAGCTTAATAGCCAAGCGAATATTTCGGATAGATGTATTGAGGGGATCAAGAGAATCCAAAGTTTTTTTCAGATGAAAAGCCGTCTTTGCCACACACTGATCTAAGCGAAGTTGAAGTTCGATCAAGTGTCGCTCTCTCCTCAAAATTCCAAGCGCGCCCAAGAAAATAAATGCGAGGAGAACACTAAAAAGTCCTAGAGGGAGTAAAAGTGCGCCACGCGAGTTTAAAGTTTTTTCTTTCATATTACCAAAGTCCTGGTTTGAGTTTGTTAAGCACCACACGCTCCTCAATCCCTTCACAAAACGCACGGCCCTCCATTGCCGTTGCGCCTTCCCGAATTTCGAATCGAATATTTCCATAAAACCGAGAACCACCCTGGTGGGTAAGGTGATCATGCGTTTTTTCAAACGCATAATAAACACACCGTGTCCGGTTCCAAGCCCGATGAAAAACAATGATACTTCCCACCACGAGTGGAATCACAATCAGCAAGCAGATCGTGAACTCGGTGAGAGAAATACCATCGTTATTATTTTTTGATTTTGACATCACTATCAATGTAGTCTCTTGCTTCTGAAAATTTTCTATTCATTACTTTTTGAATTTGGTTAATAACTAAAACAGTAGAAACTGACATTACGATCAGTAATATCAAATATTCCACTAGTCCTTGTCCTTTTTCGTTTAACTTGAGCATGGTTCATGCCCTCCTTCTTGGGCTCTCTATATGGAAGAACTGTGCCAAGTTTTTCGTGCTGGATTTTTAAAACACAGGTCCGTTTTCCGGACTCTACGGTCGAAAATCGGACCTCTCATTCAAAAAACCGATACAACCCATGGAACGATCTCCTCTTGACTCTCTCCCTCCTCCCGTTTTATGAAGGTCATTCCGGGTACAGGGGGGGAATGAAACACCATGGTTTTCGATAGAATGAAAAAAGAGAATTTTGAGCAGATCGTCTACTGTAATGATCCTAAAGTCGGGCTGAAGGCTATAATTGCCTTACATTCCACCGTTCTTGGGCCTGCTACCGGAGGTTGTAGGATGTGGAACTATAAGGACGAAGACGCCGCTTTGACCGACGTCTTAAGACTATCGAAGGGAATGACTTACAAAGCTGCAATCTCAGGCCTCAAATGGGGCGGAGGAAAAGCAGTCATTCTCGGCGACTCGAAAACTGAGAAGACTCCTGAAAAATTGAGGCGCTTTGGAGAGTACGTAGAAAAACTGGGCGGGCACTACATCACAGCCAAAGATGTGGGAATTGACTGTGAAGATCTCAAAATAATCAAAACGAAAACAAAACATATTTTAGGAATCGAAGGAGAGAAAGGTTCCAGCGGAGATCCTTCGCCAGCCACAGCTTGGGGCGTTTATCACGGGATGCGTGCTTGTGTAAAAAATGCTTTTGGAGCAGAGAGTTTAGATGGGCTCACCATCGCACTCCAAGGATTAGGCAGTGTTTCGTATTATTTGCTCGAACATTTGATGGCAGATGGAGCAAAAGTGGTGGCTTGCGATATTGACGAAGAGAAAGTGAGTAGAACAGCGCGCAAATACAATATTGAAACCATCCGACCCGAAGCTATTTATGATGTCAGATGTGATGTGTTTTCTCCAAGTGCCCTAGGTGCAGTTATTAATCCCGAAACCCTCCCACGAATTCTCATGACTCAGGCAAAAATAGTCGCGGGAGCTGCGAATAATCAATTGGCAACACCCGAAATGGGAGACGCCTTAATGCGGAGCGAAATTCTTTACGCACCTGATTACGCTATCAATGCTGGTGGGTTGATTAATATTTACCATGAACAAGAGTCCATTGGGGGTTATAGTCGAGAGAGAGCTTTTGAACAGGTTCGACAAATTGGGAATACGATTGCGGAAATTTTACGGCTTTCTAAAGACAGAAAAGTTTCGAGTCATGTGATTGCGGACCAAATGGCAGAAGAACGAGTGAGGAAAGCAAGTGAGTGAAAACAGACAGTTTCGACCAGCGGATCCATTGGGCATTCAGAGAGTGGTTTCTCCCAAGTCTGTAATGCCTCAACAAGCCGAGGCGTTGGACACCGGACTTCCCATTGCAGAAGACGAAATTTTAGTCGAAGTCGAAAGTTTGAGTATTGATTCCGCTAGTTTTCGCCAAATTACTGAGTCCTGTGGCGGTGACTTAGGTAAAATAGAGAAGCATATTTTAGATTTAGTTTCTAGAAGAGGCAAACACCATAATCCTGTAACTGGTTCTGGTGGAATGTTTATTGGGAGTGTAGCGCAAATAGGTCCGGCTTATCCTTTGAGACAGAAACCTGTTCGAGTGGGTGACCGTATTGCCTCATTAGTTTCGCTTTCTCTTACACCCTTATCGATTAAGAAGATCAAGAAAATCCATCCACAATCTCATCGAGTGGATATCGAAGGATATGCGATTCTCTTTGCTTCAGGTGTTTTCGCAAAGTTACCAGAGGATCTTCCTGAAACAGTGGCACTGGCTGTACTCGATGTGGCGGGTGCTCCCGCACAAACTCGTAAACTCGTACAGGCAGGACAAACTGTTTTGGTTGTGGGCGGAGGCGGAAAATCTGGAGTACTTTGCCTTTTTGAAGCAAAAAAGAAACTGGGAGTGAAAACCATCGCGGTAGACTTTAGCGAGTCAGCTACGGAGCGATTATCTGCTCTTTCATTTGTAGACGAAGTGATTCAGGCAGACGCCAGGAATGCAGTCTCATTAATGGAAAAAGTTTGGGATGTGACAAAGGGACGCATGGCAGATTTGGTAATTAATGTGGCCAATGTTCCTGACACTGAGATGGCTTCGATTCTTACGTGTCGCTCTAATGGAATCGTCTATTTTTTCAGCATGTCCACTAGCTTTACTCGTGCTGCCCTAGGTGCTGAGGGGATCGGAGCTGATATCGATCTTAGGATTGGAAATGGCTATTGTGAGGGACACGCAGAGTTGGCCCTCAATATTTTAAGAGAGAGTCCAGAACTCAATAAACTATTTGTAGAAGCCTACTCTTAGTACTAAGATTCCCCAATGGCGCACCTAGATTTAGACCCAAAGATCATTGCTCGTTGTAGGGAGCTTGCAAAAAAAACCGCGAGTCCCATTGAAAAAATGATCCAAACCCACTCTACCGTTGCCATCGAGCGTGCAACTTTACGTCTTTTAGGTGTAAATGGAGCAGTTCTCCAAAAAGGCGGGGGAGGCAACCAAACCTTTCCAGAAGCCAATCTTATTGTAGATAAAATGATGCAAACTCAGTCCATAGAAAATGGAGTTTTGCATGGGTTTGTGAATGGGATGATACAGAAAAAAATGCCCGCTCCAGAGCTTAGCCGTGCGGTGGCTACTGGAAAAATAGATTTGAACACACTTCCTCGTATTTCAGACACAGAACTCAGATTGAAAGCAAAAGAACTTTGTCAAAAGGCCAGCGAGCACCTGCTTTCACAAAGAGAGCAGAGAGATTCTATTCGTAAAGAAGTGGGTGATTCTTTTTCCGTGCATCGTGAGCAAGGCCCCCTTCTCTACGTCATTGTTGCCACTGGAAATATCTATGATGACGTGATCCAAGCTAGAGCTGCTGCACAGGTAGGGGCTGATGCTATTGCGGTGATTCGAAGTACTGCGCAATCATTACTAGACTATGTCCCTCATGGCGCGACGACTGAGGGGTTTGGCGGAACCTATGCGACTCAAGAAAACTTTAAAATCATGCGCGCTGCTCTAGATGAAGAGAGTCGAAAACTAGGAAGATACATACGCCTCACAAACTATTGCTCGGGGCTTTGCATGCCAGAGATCGCAGCGCTTGGAGCAATGGAACGTTTAGATTTTTTATTAAATGACGCAATGTATGGGATTCTTTTTCGTGACATTAATATGAAGCGAACTTTGATTGATCAACATTTTTCGCGTCTGATTATTGCGCTTTCTCGAATTGTGATTCACACAGGAGAAGATAATTATCTCACCACAGCCGATGCGATTGAAAATGGTCATCAAGTATTGGCCTCTCAGTTTATTAATGAATGTTTTGCACTTCACGCACACATGAAAGAAGATTTGATGGGGCTTGGACATGCTCAAGAAATGAACCCAGAGCACCCCAATGTTTTTCTACTGGAGATTGCACGAGCACAGATGACGAGAGATATATTTCCTAATGCACCCATTAAATTCATGCCCCCCACTCGCTACAAATGTGGAGATATTTTTTATAGCCACTTAATGGATGCGATGTTTAACTTTGTAGGGGTTTTGACGGGGCAATCGATCCAATTATTAGGAATGGCCACAGAAGCGATGCACACTCCTTTGCTCCAAGATCGGTGGATGAGTATCAAGAATGCAAAATATATTTTTAATGGAGCGAGAGATCTTGGGAAAGATATTTCGTTTAAACCAAACGGAATCATCCAAGAATGGTCTAAGAAAGTTCTCAAAGATACACTGGAACACTTGGAAATGATTGAAAGGAAGGGCCTTTTCAAAGCGATCGAAGAGAGAGCTTTTGCTGAAGTAAAACGTACAGAGACAGGCGGTAAAGGACATGATGGCGTTTTCTTAAAAGGCCCAAACTATATCAATCCTTTCTCAGACCTTCTATAGAGGAGTTATGTCAGGCGAGACACGAGTAGATCTAAAAAAACTAAAACCCTACGGAGACATCATGGGAGATGGAACCGTTCAGCTATGCTTTACTTTACCTGTCGAGCCCTCGCCTGAGGCAAGAGAAGCAGCGGTTCAGCTTGTACAAAAGATGGGCTTTGATCCGGTCAAAGTGGCCACGATGGAAAAAGCAGCCGATGGGTTTGCACTCTTTGTGATTTATGGAAATACGAAATTTTCCTTAGACTTTACAAAAATAAAAGTTCTCAAAATAGAGGCTAAAAAACGAAGTCGAGAGGTGATAGACGAAATCATTCGCACTCAAATTGGGAGAAAACTGATCGTTCTGGGTGCCTGTACGGGATACGATGCACATACCGTGGGTATTGACGCGATCATGAATATGAAAGGATTTGCTGGGGATTACGGGCTAGAGCGCTATAAAGGGTTGGATGCTAGAAATCTAGGTGCCCAAGTTTTGAACGACGATTTGCTCAAGCTTGCCGTACAAGAGAAAGCAGACGTCATCTTAGTTTCTAAAGTCGTGAGCCAACATGGTATTCATATCAAAGACATGAAGACTTTAGTTGAGCGAGCTACGAAAATGGGTCTGAGAGATAAAATGATCTTTGTGGCGGGGGGTCCCCGCGTCACCCACCCCATGGCTTTAGAGTGTGGTTTTGATGCTGGATTTGGTGTGGGAACTAAGCCTTCTGAGGTTGCGAGTTTTATTTTAGAAGAGTATCTTAACAGGCAAGCACAGTCCCAAGCGAAGACTAAAAAAAGGAAATGAAATGACTCCATCTCAAGAAAACAGAACCACTGCAAGCCTTGTGGGACGAAAGAGCGAGTTAGAAAAGCTTAGAGTTTGTCTAAAAGCAGGGAAAAATATTTTATTAGAGGGCCCTGTTGGAGTAGGTAAAACAGCTTTGGCGTTGGCAGTCACTCAAGAACTCAAGCGACCCGTATTTCGAATTGACGGGGACAGCCGCTATTCTGAACAAAAGCTTTCTGGATGGTTTGATCCCCCAACCGTTTTGAAAAAGGGATATTCTTCAGATTCCTTTTTTCCAGGCCCGCTGGTCGAAGCTATGAAGAGCGGGGCCGTTTTATTCATCAATGAACTCAATCGACTTCCCGAAGGAGTGCAAAACATTTTATTACCAGCCATTGATGAAAGAATGATTTTAGTTCCAAGATTGGGCGAAATACGTGCACAACAAGGATTTTTAGTTTTAGCCACACAAAACCCCAAAGAATTTGTTGCGACTTCACATCTAAGCGAAGCGATTTTGGATCGCTTTGAACTCATTGTGATGGATTACCAGTCTGAAGAAGAAGAGGTTGAGATTGTAAATCAGAGATTGCACGCTGATAAAAAAGCTGAAAAGATTTTGTCTTT
>JAHFAB010000096.1 GCA_023250795.1 Bacteriovoracaceae bacterium | reverse complement strand
TTTATTGAATTCAAAGAAGACAAATATTTTGTGACGATGAAAGATGGGTCCCACAGGGAGATTGAGGTCGGTTTACAAAATGAGGAAAACTTTGAAATTATCAAAGGAATCAGAGAGGGTGAAGAAGTAAAACAAATAGATTTTTTGAGTTTGAACGAATAAAATATGTCTCTTTTAAAGGTAAAAAATCTTTCTTTTTCATATGAATTAGATGGAATTAAAATTCCTATCTTGCGTAACTTTAGCTTAGAAGTAGGAGATGGAGAATCTGTGGCGATCCAAGGTCCTTCTGGGTCTGGAAAGTCTACTCTCTTATATCTGATTGGTTGTCTTCTTCAGTTTCGGGATGGGGAGGTGTGGATAGATGGTAGTAATATTTCACTTTTGAATGATGACAGCAGAGCTATTTTTAGAAATCGAAATATTGGCTTTGTTTTCCAACAATTTCATTTGCTTCCTAAGAACAATGTTTTAGAAAATATTTTATTACCGACTCAATATCCTTGTGAGTTTCAGAGTGACATTAATCTAAAGACAAAAGCGATACAATTGGCGGATCGTTTGGGGTTATCCGACCGACTTGATCATTTTCCGAATCAGCTTTCAGGTGGACAGCAACAAAGAGTCGCAATGGCGCGTGCTTTGATTAATGATCCCAAAATTATTTTGGCAGATGAACCGACTGGAAATTTAGATTCTACAACTTCTAAAGAGATTCTTAAAATATTCAAAGAACTTAATGAGCAGGGTAAAACAGTGATTTTGATTACACATGATCCAGAAGTAGCAAAATCATGTTCAAAAGTTTATCAAATCCGTGATGGGGTGATAGTGAGTGAAGAAAAACTAAAGCACACAACTAACCTCTTGTCATCGCATTCGTCCAATATAAGTGACTTGTTGAAAAAATTAAAACAAGCGAATAAAAACCAGATTTTTAGATACCTGAGTTTGGGAGTAAAGCTCGCTCCTCTTGCATTTGAAAATCTAAGAAAAAATAAAATGAGATCTTTTCTTACGATGCTTGGCATTACCATTGGGGTTGGATCATTGATTTCTATGATCACCCTTGGTCAGTTCACTAAGAGGAAAATTTTAGATTCTTATGCTTCTTTGGGTGTCAATACACTCCTTTTTTATGGGCATACGAATTGGGAGCTGAAGGCTAAAGACCGAGTGGGCGTTAGTTTTAGGTATTTTAACTGGGAAAGGGATGTCCTTCCTCTGAAGAGGATTTTTCCAGAAATATCCTATATGTCTCCAGTCTTGTTTAAGTGGAATAGCCGCGTGAGTTACGGAGGAAAAATAATTGATACCGATCTAAGGGTTTTGGGTGTCAGCGAAACAGCCCTCAAAATTACTCAGAGAGAACTCTTGATAGGGCAAAGATTTAGCCAGTTTCAAATTCGAAATAGAGAGGCTGTTTGTATCATTGGTTATGAAATTGCGCAGAGACTGTTTCAAAACTCTATGCCTCTCAATAATATTGTTCAAGTCTCAGATGATGAGAACTCTTTTGGCTGCAAAGTGATTGGAGTTTTGAAAAACCGTGCAAGTAACCAAGATTGGATGAAGCCAAATTTACAGCTTTTCATACCCTATACTTTTTTTCAGGCCGTTGCAGATAGTTGGGACTCACAAATCCGAAATTTTTATTTGGAAGTTCAGAATGGATCAGATGCAGAAAAAGTAGGGAAAAGTATAAAGGCCTATTTTGAGAAAATCTACGGGAAATCGGGTAGATTTAGGGTGGATTCGGATAGTGTCTTAATCGCCCAAATGAAACGTTTTCTTAATCTTTTTACGATAATGTTAGCCAGTATTGCTCTGATTTCTTTGACAGTGGGAGGGATTGGCATCATGAATATGATGCTTGTTTCTGTTTCTGAGCGTTATCGAGAAATAGGATTACGTAAAGCTCTAGGAGCGACTGATTTTAGCATCAGGGTTCAATTTTTAGCAGAGTCAGTGATACTTTGTGGGTTTGCTGGAATGTTTGGACTTGTCTTTGGTTGGGTTTCCTATGAAACTATGATTTACGGTGCAACTAAGTTTGTTCCCCATCTAAATTTTGAGTGGGTGATAGATTGGGGAGCTGTGGTTCTATCTGTTATTTCGATATTGCTCGTTGGAGTTATTAGTGGGTTGGTCCCTGCTTTCAAAGCAGAAAAGTTACAGGTGATAGAGGCATTGAGATCAGAATGAGGGGAGTTTAGATCACTCGAATATGAAAAAAATCATTAAGAATTTATCAAATACAGTTTTTGCGTTAGGGGTCGTGAGTTTTTTCTCGGATATTTCTAGTGAGATGATTTATCCAATATTGCCGATATTTTTGACCAGTATTTTGGGCGCAAGTCCTTTAATCATTGGACTATTAGAGGGTATTGCGGAATCTACTTCGGCAATAGTAAAAATATTTTCTGGCATATTATCAGATCATACGCTCCATAGAAAACCTTGGGTCATGGCTGGGTATAGTTTGGCGGGTTTTGTCAAACCATTGATTGCGTTTACTTCAAATTGGCATGAAGTTTTAGGAGTTAGATTTTTAGATCGCGCTGGCAAAGGGATTAGGAGCGCTCCCAGGGATGCTCTGATAGCCGATGTGACTGATGAAAAGTTTCGAGGGAAAGCTTTCGGTTTTCATAGGGCAATGGATCATGCTGGGGCCGTCATTGGACCTTTATTAGCAGCTGGATACCTTTTATTGCCTGGGTCCACATACCGAAAACTTTTTTTATTAGCGGCTATTCCAGCTTTTTTGGCAGCTTTATTTTTATATTTTGGAGTACATGAAAAAGACCACCCTCATCATCCACACCATACTGTCAAATTCGAGATTAGAGCATTGTTCGGAGAGTTTCAGGCGGATTTTAGGTGGTTTTTACTGGCCGTGTTTCTTTTTACTTTGGGAAATTCGAGTGATGTTTTTTTATTGATTCGATTATCTCAGGCTGGGATTACTGCCCGTGGGATAGCCGTGCTTTGGTCTGTGCATCATGTCATTAAGATGATCGCCAACTATTATGGTGGACATTTTTCAGATAAAGCAGGGTTTAGAAAAATGATTGCTTTGGGTTGGATTTGGTATGCTGTGATCTATTATGGATTTTCGATCACACATTCGACTCAAGTTCTGATCGGTTTATTCCTGCTTTATGGTATTTATTATGGTTTTGTTGAGCCTTCTGAGAAAGCCTTTATTGCTTCATTGGTTCCCAGATCACATCGTGGAAGAGCTTATGGACTCTATCATTTTGTAATGGGAGTGGGATTATTTCCTGCGAGTTTTATGTTTGGTTGGGTGATCCAAAAATACGGCGTATCAGTTGCATTTTATATGGGAGCCATTTTTGCTTTACTCGGTTGTTTTACGCTTTGGATTTCTTTTTTAAACAGAATAGAAGACCTAAAAGTCTAATCGTCCACTTCCATTGGTGTCAAGCTCTGCATGACAGAGACAGGACGGGTCGGGGTGAGCGGTTGAGTTCCCATCGCCTGTGTTAGAGTGGCATTTTGTTTTTAGATAAAATTTTAGAACGTAATGTGAAGACAGGTGATTGCTGTCCATGAAATGGTATTTAACAAAGCATTTTTTTATTAGCGGACTTTTCGTGATTTTTAAAAAATTAACCCCCCATGAGATTGCAGTTTGACTTGAAGCTTGGGCTGAAAAATTTATTAATAATGGCCCCCCATTGTGTTCAAAAGTCTTATGAATCGAATAAACAGAAACTGCACCGGCAAACCCAGGTCCGACTCCGCAACCTGGAGGATTTTCTATAGGTCTTCCGAGAAATCCTTTTTTATTTGGACATCGAATCACTTCTGGAGGAACGAGCGTGAAATTTGAATAATAATTTCTTCTGAATAAAGTTGGAAAATAGGGATAGCTTTGGGAAATGCCTGGGTTTAGAGGAACGATGTTAGAAAAATTTTCGTTGAGAATTTCATTCTCATTGGCTTTTATCACGAGCGAGGCACTGTTTGGATCAAAAAGATAGTATTCGAAGGCGAGTAGATATTGCCCTTGGGGTTGATTCCCTAAAGTGAGACTGAGATTGCTGATATTTTGAGAGCCCGGAAAAGGTCCTGCGAAGGGAACATTTTGTTCTGTTGGAGGAAGTTTTCCGGACGTCATTGGTAGAGCTGGAACCCAAGCTGTAGATGGACCTGGGTTTGTGAGCGAATAGACGAGGTCTTTGTATTCTCCCAGACTTTGAGTTTGGATTTTAAACGACGAAGTGAGTGTCCCATAACCAGTAGCGGAAGGAATTAAAACTCTGTTTAGATCATTTTCATTGCAGTTGGAATCTGTTTCAACAATATAAGTATTATCAACAAAATTAGTATTCCCATGATTTGTTACTTGAAATTCGATTGGAGACACAAGGGCTTTGCAGCTGGTGAGAGTGTTTTCGGTTTGCAAAGGGGGTGTATAGGGCCATGTCACTCTTACGTTGGGTGGAGCTTGATCCGATTGAACACCGGGACTTGTAGTGGGAATAGGAGAGAAAGAATCTAAACAACTACAAGTTTGGGTGTTTAGGGTTTTTCCTACAGGGCATCCTTGGATACAAACTTTCCCTGCGTCTAGGGATTGAGCAATGCACTGATTGAGTAGTCCCATAAAGTCATTGGAGACTAAAGGATCCGAACGACGTGCATCAAGAGTTTGGAAACAGGAAATGCAAAACTGAAGTTCTGCACCCGTTAAAAAATGACAGGATGTGGGGGTTGTGTCCGTTGGTATAACGTTATTTGTTATTTTTGCTGGAGTTTCATTAGTGGGGACGGTGTTCGTAAAATGCTTACTGCAGCTTAGTGTTACACTTAAAACCACGAAAATAGAGATAAGCTTGACAGTTATATTGGCCGATTTAATTTGCATTTTTCCCCCGAAAAACACCTATGCACCATTATAAATTAATATGACTATTTAGGTCAACAAATAGATAAAGTTGTGTATTATTATATAGTTACATAGATAATCCCGACATTTCTGGACGGTAATAAGCAGCTTCTCTCAAGTGAGAAGAGGAGGGAAAATCTTGGCCATCCCAGGCTGCTAATGTCAATGCGATTTTGAGTATCTTGTGTCGGCTTCTGTAACTTGTGGTTTCTAAAATTACTTTTTCAGAATGCAATACTGGAAAACTGATAAAAATTTCTTCCAAAGCAGTCGCACTGAGTTGACCTGAAACTGCCCCCCATTTTTTGATCAGTCGATGTCTTGTCTCTAAAATTTTAGATTTTAATTTTAAAATAGAATCATTTGTTAACGGTTGGGTTTCTCCGTGTGGAATGCCACTGAGTTTCAAGACCAGATCAATACGATCTAAAATAGGCCCTGACAATTTCGAGAGGTATTGTTTTTTTATTTTGAAAGAACAATTGCAAAGGCTTATTTTTTTTGTCTTAAGCTCTTCCTTTGAAATGGGGAGTTCTGAGGGCCATCCCCCACAGGGGCAGTAGTTTCCATTGGCTACTAGGGTAAACTGGGCCGGCATTTCAAATGAGCCATGAGTTCGTGTGAGTGTGATCAAACCTCTTTCGAGCGGTTCACGCAGTGCCTCTCGGCTATCACGTGCCCATTCTGGAAGTTCATCAGCGATGAGTAACCCTCCATGAGCCAAAGAAAACTCACCGGGACGAATTTGTGTAGATGATGCATTTCCAATCAGAGCAGCAGGACGTGCTTGTACCCCAACTCTGCGGCGAATGGGAGCGTCAAGCAGAGACGTTTTTTCTTGCTTATGCAAATTGAGTTCGGCGAGCAAGATTTGTTGAAGTTTTATTTTTGGATGAGGCGGTTGTTGTAAGGCAATGAGCCATTCGAGAGCATGACTTTTACCAGTTCCCCTTGGTCCCAAAATAAAGAGATGATGATCTCCAGCTGTAACAATGCCCAAAACTCTTTCAAGAGAAGGAGTTAGGGGTAATAAGGAATAGGTGGGTTGAGTAGTTATCTCTTGTTCTTTTTGATGATTGGGAATTTTTTTTTGAATTTGGATGGATTTCCCGCTTTGAAATTCGACTAAAATTTTCCAGGCCTCACTGAGAGTTGAAACTGGAATCAGCAGAGGCGGTTTGATAAAAAAGTTTTCTCCAGATTTTCGGATTAGTTCTATTGCTTGACGTGCATTTTCCACTTCGTCTGTGGGCAAGAAAAGAAATTCAATTCCTGAGTGGAGAGTTGCGTAAAGAGTCCTCGTAATTTGACCCGTATTTTTAACAGTTCCATCTAGCCCCAGCTCTCCGCTTGCGACCATGAGATGAGGTTCTTGTGAAGATGAAGAAAATGATGCGATTAAAACAGAGAGGGCAATTCCTAAATCTAAGGATGTCCCTTGTTTTTTTATGTTCGCGGGGGATAAGTTAATGACCACTCTTCTTCTGGGAAATTCGAGCCCAGAGCTTTCGATCGCGGCTTTAACTCGCTCCCTTGATTCAGAGACTTCCTGGCTTGGTAAACCCACAATATGAAAGCTAGGTATTTGTAATGAGCTTGCGGTTTCTATCCACTGGAGGGAGGGAGTGGAGTCAGAGTTTAAGGGTGCGGCTATTTTTACAGTCCTTGTTTTTATTTTCATAACCCCAAAAGACTTCACAAACTGTGCCAAAGTTTAATTATTTTTTAATTTTTTCACTAAAGCTTCTTTTGCCTCGTTAATGGCCCGAGCTATTTTCTGTGCATCATGCCACTCCCGCGTGCCAGGACGCCCTACCTGATCAGGGTGATAGATTTTCATCATATTACGATAAGCTTTGAGAATTTCAGGCTCTTTTGCATTTTGAGCTACACCTAGAATCTCATGGGGTGCCCCCCCCGTTTTGAAGCCAGAGAGAAGGAGGGTGTGGGGGTTCTTTATTTTGGAATTGGCTAAACGATGAGCTGGATTTGAGGGGTTTGGGTTTCTTGGTAAGTCCGATTCCCGGACTCTGAATCCGGATTTCTTCGATTGTACTTTGAGAAAAAATAAAGTTCCAATGAATAAAACTCCAATGAAGAGTTGAGAAAGATAGAAAAATTTCTGAAGCATTTCTGGGCTCATCTGAGCAGATTATCTCTTAGTTTTTGTCTGTTTTCGATTGAATTATGGACTCCCCAAGCAAATGGCAC
>JAHFAB010000095.1 GCA_023250795.1 Bacteriovoracaceae bacterium | reverse complement strand
ATTTACTCAGTAGGACTTGATTATTTTAAAACTCTGAACAGCGAGCAACAGAAAAAATTTGCGACCGTTTGTCAAGAATTTCAAGACATCAACTCTTGTATCATTTCAAAACTAGCCCCACTGGCAGCTGATACGGTCGAACAGAAGCTTAATGAAAATGAAAGTTCTGTTTCTATGGAATTGCTCTTACCTCAATTTGTTACACGGAATTACACAGTACCTGTAGGCAAACTTGGACCCATCAATGAAGATGGACTTCCAGGAGAGAGTGGAAAAATTACACTCAATGGATTTTATGAGGAGGAAGAATGAAAAAAACGTTCACCTATGTATTTTGTTTTTTGCTGATTCTATTTGCTCGTGGGTCATCTCAGATGTCTGCTGGAGAAAATATTAGATCAAGCTCTCTTGGAGGAGCGGTTTTAGAGAGTTATCGAAAATTAGTCATTCCATCCTCTGGATTTGATCTCAGTGAAAATACGATCATTCGTTTAGACGAAATGGTTTTAGAGGGCCCTTTGGTGACGCATGGATTTGCTTTGCAAATAGATGTGCAAAGACTCATTTTTTCACCCGGTGGGAAAATTATCGCTTTTACTCAAGCGTCCTCTCAGGGACCAGTAGGGAACCCCGGTATGGATGGGAGTCCTGGGAGCAGTGCTGACGGCCGTGGAAATCGTGGAGAGGATGGGCATGCTCCGCTTTTAGCAGGGGGAAAGGGTGCTACGGGGCAAGAGGGATTGCAAACTCCGGGGCAAATATCTATTTTTGCACAAAGTTTCGAAGGGAAACCTGAGATTGTCGGAATTGGACAGAAGGGTGGAACGGGTGGAATAGGCGGTAAAGGTGGGAAGGGCGGGCGAGGGGGGAATGGATCTCTCGGAGAAGCTCGCTGTTGGCCTTTTGGACCGGACAAAAAAGGGGGAGATGGGGGTACGGGTGGAGCAGGGGGAAAAGGAGGCCTTGGAGGAGATGGAGGAAAAGGTGGAAAAGCGGTTTCCATAGAGTTCATTTTTGGAAAATCTGAAAATGAACATACACGGTTAAATTCAGATCTTTTCTCCGACATTATTTCACAGCCAGGATCTGGAGGTGAGCCAGGTAAAGGAGGTGAGGGGGGTGAACCAGGCGATGGGGGGAGTCCTGGCGGAGCACATTCAACAGTGTGTGGAGTTTTTTTCTCAGACTCGGTCGAAGGGGGAAATCCAGGATCTATTGGCCCGTTAGGAAGCCTTGGGGATGTGGGTAATGTACCTGGTTTTTCTGGTGATCATCTCAATGGGAATCAAAGTGTTCCAGATATTCGAGATTTGTCAGAGGTAGAAAAACAAAGATCACATGTTTACCAGTCTTTTTTTAGGTTTCATGTCAGTAGAACACTTTTTTCACTCATAGAGGATTCTATTCGATTGGCCTCAGTTGTAAAGTTTACCCGAGAAGAGGTAAGAGATCGATTGGCGCAGGGCGATCTTTCGGTTTTTAATTCTATTAATAAAAAATATATAAACTCAGTTATTACAGATTGGAAAGATCATTTTTTACAACCTATTTCTGAAAAAATAGAGTTCAGTAAATCAGATATTTCCCTCTACGAAAGATTAAAGGAGGCACAAGATCTAGGGAACCAAGTAGTCTCTCTAATGGAAAATCTATTAGAAGAAAATCTCAAGCTTGAACTCATTTCAGAAAAATTAGAAAACTTACTCACACAGTCACAACAGTCTTTTCAAAATGATCTTAATTTGGCCTTGGGAAGTTGTAATGACTATAATCAAGTAAGACGGAATAGACATGATGACATGGTTCGATTTGTTTTTGGCATGACCGGTCATTACGAGATTCCTCCATGCAATAAAAACCCTGATTTTACTAAACCAGAAAATGCATTTCAACCATTTATACTAAAAAACTTTTTTACCACATTGGTTTCTTCTCCTGAGCTTTCCAAAAAAATAGAGATCATAGAACCACAGGTATTATCATTAAGGAGCGATATAAAGAGCGATATTTTTAGTTTTTTTACAAGTGCATTTGCCTCTGAGTACCAAGTCATTCTAATTCACGGTGAGTCATTATCTGAAGAACAATTGCTTCAGTCAATACCTGGCAATAGCCTCTCTCTCAGTACCTATCAGTTGACTGCTATCAGTCAAGTTACAAGAGAAAATCTGGCTCTCCATCTCCACGCGAGTACGATTTTACTCAGTGAAACAGGTATTGGAAAGGAGCACAGAAAGTGAAATCGATTTCTTGGATTTTAATTTTTTCTATTTTGTTCCCTTCTTTTAATGTCTATTGTGATGAACTCCAAGATCATAGAAAAGCATTAGAATCTGTTCGAGACTCTATCAAAGATCAGTTTCCACTTTTGATCAAAGAAAGCTTCAAAGGTCAAGTCGACGGATATTTTTTAAGACGAATTGAAGATATTACAAAAACGGCATTTTATCTGAGGTCTTGGCTAGAAGTACAAAAAAAATCTCTAGATGAAATCGAGACTAACACTTGGCCAGAATTGAAACAGAGGATTGTTCATCGTATAGAAATTGAAAATGCTGCTGTAGAATTAAGATTTTTGCAAAAAAAAGTCGAATATGCAAATCAACTCAGCCAAGTTATTTCTAATGATTATGAGTTATTGTTTCATGCATGGGAAGAAAGATGTTCTGATCCAACTTTAGATTTTGCATATCAATATTACACGCCTGAAACAAAGCTTTCTATTGGTCACTACGATCTTCATCCACAAGTGGGAGATTTTTCAATAGGGTTCAAAGTGACGTTTGGAGGGAGTGCAAATGGTGTTTCAGATTTTCATATAGAATCTTCGAGTCCTTATGCTGGAGTTGCTGGAACGGTTTCCACTGCAGCGGCTGCGAGTGCTATGGGATGTGTTTCTACAGGACCAGGTTACCCAGCCTGTATTGGCATAGCGACTGCAATAGGGGCTGTCGTGGCAGTTTTAGTCAGTTTGTTTGAAAACTCGAAAAGAATAGGAGAGTTTAACGAACAACAGGAAATTATTCATGAGATTGTAACACTACAAGAGAATGCAATCACCCACGAAGCTGAAAAAGCGAGGCAGCTAATACACAGCAGATGCAATATAAACTTACCAGATAAAATACTTGCTTCGGATAGTAATTCTGTATCAGAAATTATTACTCAGTTAAAAAATGATACAAATAGTTTTTCAAAAAGATCATTTATTCTCCAGCAAGAGCTGTTATCAGAGTTTACATTGCTTCAGGCATTTTTTTCAGAGCTACTTGAAGATCTAGTTGCTCGAAAATTTATTAATATAAAGGAAACTTATTTTGATTCAATCAAATCTGATTTTAGAAAACTACTTGAACTTGATATAGAATCAGTAAAATATTTCTCAAGTCAGGTTTTGCCTGTTTTAAAGCAAGAACCTTCTTTAGATCGTGCTGAAACTCTCTGGGACCACATGATCGAAGGAGACGTTCGGTTTAATGTCGTTCCATCCAGTAACTGGGGTTCAACGAATCAAGTACTGTCAGAAAAAATAAAAGCTGAGGTGGAAAATGATTAAGTGGTTTGGTTTTCTATTGATTTCTATCAATGTTTTTGCTGAGGATAAAGACGGGAATAAATTTTATCAGGTTTTAGCTTCTGATGTAAAGCCAGGATACTCTGCATTAGTGGTTTCGAAGGGTTTTTCGATTGGAAAAACTTATACTGTTATACCTACTTCAGATAAAGAATTGTCAGAACACCCTGAGCTACGTGAAGTCTTACGTTATCTTACACAGTTTGAAGTCAAAAAAGACGAAAAAATAGAAGAAAATGTTCAAATATCACATAAAGAATTTCATGCAGATTTTGAAAATCATCCGATAAAGACTTCAAATAGCTCTTTGTTTGAAAATTCTTTAGAAGCACCACTTCCAGAGTTCCATTTGGAAGATTATATTCACTGTACTTACAGAGCTTTGCCTCTATTAAAGCAATGGATGAAGGCTGAGATTGATAAGAACGAACAAATAAAATTACTAGTATCCCAAGAGATAGATAAGGAAAGGGGAGATGGCAAGAAATCTGCTTCTGTTTTAGGGGCTGTCTGTGGGAAGTTTCTAGGAAAAGCTGGATTTCAAAGATTAGAACCGAAAGAAGAGATCAAATTAACTTCAGTATTTAGTTTAGTCAGTTTATCTCCAAAATTTGACGAAGAAGAGAAAAAGCAACTTTTGAGAACTTTGATTTGTTTGTACCACCCGAATTCACCAGTGCTTGGAAGCTCATTGTGGTCTTATCTGTGGAAAAAACTTTCGTTAGAAGTTGTTTTTTTAGATGTAAAACTATCTAAGCTAGAAAGTATTTTTGACAAGTTTAAAAAAAATAAAAATGAATATTCTAAAAAAATGAATTCCTTAGGTTCTAATGTAAACGTGGATTTTGTAATTAATGGAGTTCAAATCAATTTAGATGAAGTTTTTCAGCAAGGATTGGAGTTTTCTAAAAAATTAATTCCCTGAATGTGGGTTTAAAACTAGAGGAGAGAGACCGTGTTTATTTTATTATTGCATTTTTTTTCAAGTTTAACTTTTGCGATTGATCCTGTTCAACAGTATTTAGACTTAGTAAAAAATCATAGTTCTCAATTGATGTCAGCGATTGAGAAAATAGAGTCATATAAAGTTTCTGAGAATTATGCTGTCAGAATCTATTTAAGAGGAAGAGCAGAGCCAATAGAAATTTTTGATTCAAACCCTCGTTTTGGATGGGATGCTGAGAGGAATGAATTTCTAATTTATAGAAGTCAGGTACAGGCTGAATTAGATCCAGGTCCGATTCGGGTGCCAGCTCCACCCACTAAAACGCCCAAAGAAAATATTCCAGAACAAAACAGACCTAATTTAGGTTTGGGTGCAAATTCAATCTGTTTGGATAGAAATTGTAGAAACATTTCACCAGAAATGCATACAAATTTTTACTTGAGTCCATTTCTTTTTACGAATAACCCTTTCGTTAATTCGGCTTTGTATGCACAGAGGTTTGTTCCCCCCTCGCCCGAAGTGATTCGGTTTTCTCAAGATTTGGCAAAAGCATCATTTATAGCAAAATCACTCGCACGTAATGATGCGGATCTGAGTAGAGCGAGTTACGAACATTTCGTAGATGTTCTAAAACCATTTATAGGGCAGACAGTTAATCCTAATCTCACACAACCTGCGAAACAGTACCCTAAACTTGTTAGTCCAGAAAGTATTGATCAAGAACTGCGCGGATTGAGAGAAGCAAGTGCTCAGGGGAGTCCGATCAGGGCGGTCGCAGCAATTAATCAGTTGAAACAGGAAATCACAAATCTGAGAATGGTTCACAGCCCTTCGGCTCTTGCAGAAGCCGATTATTTGGAATCTGAACTTCATAGAAACTTATTAAACACACAGGGAATATTAAAAGGTCTTGTTTATGCAAAATCTCCAGATTTTGTGCTTTCTACGTCTAATACCGACCAAGAAGGTTTGAGAATTAGAAACAGTCTAAATCATCTCTTAGCCGCAGAGGAGACAATTGGATTTTCTTGTGAGGGTGCCTCTGACTCAGGTGACGGTGTGCAAGCATTTTGTTCTTCTTTAGATGCGCAAACACAAGAGCTCAAACTTTATCACAAAATCGCTGATCGTATGTTTGCTCAGGATGAAAAGCTTTCTTATGAGCCTTTGATGGACGCACTTGAAAAAACAACTAAAAATATAAGCGAATTTGTATCTGGATTTTTAGATGGTTCAAAAGAAGGAATCGTTGCTACAGCCCAAGGAGTTTCTGCGCTCATTTTACACCCTCGGGAAGTCGTAGAGGGTCTTTATAAAGCGTTTGTCCATTATGATCAAACTTGGACAAAAATAGAAAATGCAGCAAGTCAATATTACGAAGATATTCTTTCAGGGGATCCTAAAAAAATCGGTGAAATATCAGGAAAATTGACTGTCGATGTTTTGACTTGTTTTGTAAGTCCAAGCCTAGCAACGCGCGCTCTTGAAGTGGGCAGTGCAACTGTCTTGGCTGTAGAGAAAGGACTGCTCAAAGGAAGTTTAGAGAAAGTAGCACTTCTCGCTGAAGGTCAGGGAGTCCTCTCTCAATCTGCGAGTACCGGACTCCGTGAAATTGCTCAAACTGTTCCAGAATTAGGGAGGGAAATATTTCTACAGGGAGAGAGCTCGGTTGGCACAGCATTACAGAAGGTGGGTGGAATTGAAAACTTTCTAAGTGCAGTTGTCAAAGAGCCGCAGCTTACACAGGATTTAGAACGATTAGGAAAGTTAAGAACAGGTGCCCCGATATTAGAAGATGAGGGCGTTCTATTAGCAGATCTCAAAGCTCCAATCCTTAATCCGCTACCTGAGAATGGCCGTTTTGCGAGGGTGATGCCGAGAGTTGACGCAGAAATAGCAAAAAATGGAAATGGTGTTTTATCAAACAGTCAAAATGCCTTAAATGAAGCTTTTATTACTGCAGCAGAAGATATAGAAGGTATAAATTCTAAATCCAAATTGGCGGAAAGACTGGGTCTCTACAAGGACAGTTCTGGAGTGAAATTAAAAGATCTAAACGATTTTGTTATATTTGAGTTTGATATAAAAGATTTAAAAAATGTTAATCTAAGGCCTCCGTTAGAATATCTAGGAAAGCCCAGAGGCTACGGATTTATTCCTGGAGGGAAAACCAGTGGTGGTGCTAGAGAATGGATCGTAGATGCTGATATTTCGAAGAAAGATCTCTTAGAAAACATAGTGATTAGAGAAATGAAAGGAAACTAATATGGAATTTAATAAAAAGGAACTTTACTCAGAAGAAGAACTGAAAATAAAAATGCCAAAATTGTATTTTGTGAAAAAAGACAAAGAAGATAGCGGATCTTGGACGCTCGAACTTCATTACGATCCAGACTCGGGCCTCTACTTAGAAAAAGGCCCTTACGGTCGTTGGGATGCAATGTGTTTTTGGATTTTAGAAATAGAAAAAGAAGAGGATTGGCATCCTGAGAATTACAAGTGGTGAAATATTGATTTTTATTTATAAAATAAAAGGAAACTAATATGGAATTTAATAAAAAAGAACTTTACTCAGAAGAAGAACTCAAAATAAAAATGCAAAAATTAAAATTTATAAAGAAAGA
>JAHFAB010000094.1 GCA_023250795.1 Bacteriovoracaceae bacterium | reverse complement strand
CTAAGAAGATGAGGAAATAGAGAAAAATGAGTTTCAAGATAAGAAGGGTGAACATAGGCAGATCTAAGCACGGAATAAACTAATCCACAAATCAAAGTTCCCTATTGACCATCCTAAGACCCCCTCTTGACCTTCCTTACACTTTAAGCTAACAAGACGCGCAAGAGGTGCCCCACGTGTTTAATAAAAATAAACTGATTTTATGTATTGTCTCATTAATCTGTTTGGCTTCTGTTGCCGTTGCAGTGACTCAGCCCTACCAATCTCAATCAGCCCAAAAAAAACAAGACTACCTCTGGGGGAAAATTTCTGCGACTCCCTATCAAGACAGTGAACTCCCTAAAAAAGACCCAAATCCTCTCGTAATTTTTCGATGGTTAACTAACGTCGACTTCTTACTGATGTCTTTTAAGACCGCTTCTGATGAAATGCCACTGAATGAGGTCTTAGGCGTTAACTTTACCAGAAAGAAACTCATCCACACCTACGGAACTGCGACAAAAGTTGAATTAAAAATTACAAATCCTGGACCTTTTACTGGTATTTTTAAAACAGGAACTGAGTTTGGAATTGCCCGACTGTCTCTCGCATTTCAAGGTGACCCAGGAGACCCTTACACTCCAGGAATGGCTCTCAAAATCCTTGTAGACGGAAAACCTTCTCTGAATTTTCAGGTCATGTATTCATTAGACGGTCAAGGTGAAGATAAAAACTTTTTTGCACATAGTTTCTCAAACGTCATCCCTCCTCCTTCTCCTAATAACAAGAAGTTAATACTCATAGCCCCTCATTTTCAAGAGGCAGTGGACAAACAACAGCCAAGCGGGCCTGAAAGCCCCACCAACCTCCCTCTTTTGCAAGCCGCAAGCTTAAACGCCGATGGTTCTCCGGTTACAAACCCAGTCGTTCCAGCCCAAATCATCTTCACACCACACAAAGAGCTTTTAGAAAAAGCCGACCTTAACAAAGACTTCAGAGTGTATCTCAAAGATATTCCTCAAGATGAAGTGCTGTACGACGTCTATTTAGTTCTAGATAAAAAAGACGCTAACACTGATTATGATATCGCTTTGACAAAAGCCCAGAAAGTGGGAGAGCTCGTTAAAAAAAGTGAGTTTGTTGCTTCAAAATATGAAGACGGTGGGCTGTTCTTTCAGCACGCGAATAGGCGGCAGTAGAATTTTTACTTTCACCGGTGAAAGTAAATCAACTAAATTAACTGACAATAAATCCCCCACCACTTTCTTACCCAAAGCTCATAGCCGCTTCGCATTAAAATATTTTTGCTTTCAAGACTCAAAGCAGCTATAGCTGCCTCCTATGAAAAATAAATCCAAATTCGTTTCATTATTGTTTTCAGGGTTGTTTTTAGGGCTGTTGCTCTCCTCTTCTTCTCTGACCCTCACCCAAGCGCAAGACGAAGCCCCACTGGATCCCCCATATGGCCACGTAAAAGATGGTCGAGCGCCCAGAAGACCAAGACTGCCCAGAGCCACTCACCATAACGATGTCGAAGCAGTCATTGCAAATCAATCCAGCGTAAAATCGCAATTGAGCCGTGGAACTTGCTCTATTTTTTCAGCTACAGCTCTTTTGGAGTCGATGCTCCTAATCAATAAAAAGGCTGACAAATCGATTGACCTCTCCGAGGAGTATCTAGAATACCTAGTCAATCATGATAGCTTTGGAGACGGCTCTTCATCATACAGAAATTTCGATGCTTTTTTCTCTTATGGAACTGCGAATGAAATAGAATTTGGCTACATCGGAGAAACTTGGAAGAAAGGTGATTACACATCTTACGTCAAGGGTGAAGAACGTTGCGGAAGATTTGAAAAAAATGAGAATAGCGAAATTTTTGACCGCTGTCTTGTGGTACACCGAGATCCAAGACTTTTAGATAAAGACGATACACTCCTAGAAAAGGAGGGTGGAGAATTTTATGATCCCGAATTTTTAAAAGCAAGAACGAGTGCTGAAAAATTCAAAGAAGAATACATGGATCCCAGTAGTAATCACGATGCCTACCGTGTCGATGTGACAGAAGCAAAAAATCTCTTAGACAAAGGAATCCCTCTGACGTTGGATCTTGATTTCTATTACGGTGCTTGGAATCACCGATTGGCTGCAACTTTAGGTATGACCCGGAATATGCAAAACTGGGATCTAGGAATAGTGGGATACCCAGAAAAAGGATCGTTGGATCTTATAAATTCAAACTCGCCCGAAGAACGCGCAGGCCACTCCATCGTGGTCGTTGGCTACGATGATAAGGTCAAATTGGAAATCGAAACTGAAATGGTCGATAAGACAAAAAAGAAGTCTACCTACACGGGCGTCTACTATTTCAAAAATTCCTGGGGAACAGACAAGTTAGGCAGTCAGTTTAAAATCAAAGATAAAAATGGCAAAGAAATCCCTCACCCAGGCTATGCAATGATCACACAGAAGTACGCCGAAGAGTTTGGAGTGTTTTTTAAACTTCCTCTGAAATGACTGCGCTTAAAAAAGCTGCTCTCTTTATTTCAGAATCTCTGTCTCAAAATTCTCTATCCAACGGCGGAGCTTGGGTGGGTGAAGTGGAACTCAATCCAGGCCCCACAGCACAAGTCGTACTTTTGCACCACGCTTTGCAGAAAGAGTTTCCTTCTCATCTGATCGCCAAGGCACGAAATTACATTCTTCGCATGCAGAACTCTGGAGACGGTGGATGGAGTCCGCACTCAGGAGCCCCAAGCGATGTCTCTGTGACACTCGAGTGCTACGTAGGTCTCAGACTCTTAGAAGAGTCAAAAGACTCCCCTGCTCTCACTCGTGCGCTGCAGTTCATCCATTCACATGGAGGTGTCCCTCAGGCCAATACCTGGACGCAGCTTTATCTGGGAGTCGCGGGTGTGGTTCCGTGGGAGCTTGTTCAGAAAATCCCTCTAGAAGCCGTTCTCATCCCAGAAACACTTCCCATCAGCATCACAAACATGGCCTATTGGGTAAAAGTGATCACAGTGCCGATGATGCTCCTTGGAGCGGCCGGGCCAGGAAAACCCATCGCTCTTGCAAAAGAATTAAGCGAAGAATTAAGAACTGCAAAACTCACCACACTCCTTCCAGAAAAAACTTCACCCGCTCTTCAGTTCTTCTCCGCTCTGTCTCGAAAAGTGGCTGCGTTTAAAATTCCAGGTCTTAGGGACCGCGCGATCAGCAAAGCCCTCAAACTGATCGAGTCGTTTACAGAAAAAAATGGAGATTTTGGAGGCAACTCCTGCACAGCCATCAATGTTCTTCTCTCACTGGACAGACTTGGACTTTCTCAAGAGCCTAGGTTTGAAAAAGGTCTAAGTGCTCTCATGCGCTATGCCATCGAAACAGAGACTGAGTGGAGAATGCAGTCTTGTCAAAGCCATGTCTGGGACATGGGATTTATGTTGAATGCACTCGCAGAGCTCCCCACTGAACTTAAACCCCAATCTCAAATAAAAAAAGGCTGTGAATGGCTCCTCTCCCGCCAAATTCTGGATGAGTCCGGTGATTGGTCACGCCGAGCGAAAGTCAGTCCCGGAGGCTGGTGTTTTGGAAATCACCACGATCATTTTCCCGTCACAGATTGCACTGCCAACGCACTCTTGGCCTTGTGTAAAAACGACCCAGGGTTTTTACATTCCGAAAAAGCAGCTCGAGCTATCCAATGGCTCTGCGCCATGCAGGGAGAGGACGGGGGCTGGGCTGCGTATGAAAAACCACGCGCCCAGAAAAACAAACTCGTTCATCGCCTTATGCAGTTCAAAGACTTGCCCAATGCCATGACAGATCCAGCAAAAGCAGATGTGTCCGCAAAAGTGCTCGAAGCACTGGCCACTGTGGCCACCCAAAAAAAGGAATCTCAGACAGAACTTCATACGGCCCTAAAACAAGGGCGGACCTATCTTTTATCCCAGAGAAACTCACAAGGGATTTGGCAAGGCAGTTACGGAATCAACTACCTTTATGGAACGGCGTTTTGCACTAAATCTTTAAGATCAATAGACCAGAAACCCGAACCTGAATGGTCAGAGCCTGCGAAAAATTTTTTTCTCACTCGTCAAAACAAAGACGGAGGCTGGGGAGAAACAGACGAAAGCTACAAAGATCCCTCTCTCGCAGGTATTGGACCCTCCACTCCTGTTCAAACTGCTTGGGCGATCTTAGGACTTTGCGCGTGTCTAGAGACCCCTTCGCCTGGCGAAAAAGAAGCTTTAAGACACGGAGTCGACTTTCTCGTCAAAAACCAATTGCCCACTGGCATATGGGAGCAGAAAGAGCACTTGGGAACAGTTTTTCCAGGGAAAGTTTATTTTAAATATGAACTCTACCCCGTTTATTTCCCGATTTTAGCACTTTCCCAGGCAGAGAAAACCCTCTCAGCTATAAGCCGTTAAACGTCCGTCTCTCTCGACCACAAACCTTTGCCCTGCCCAGCTTACCTCACTGGTGAACAATGCTTGCGTCCAAGCAAAAGGAGTCAATAGATCATAAATAGGAAGAAGAAATAAATTGAATAGATCCATTTTATTTCTTCCCAAGCGCCACTGAATCGTAAAAGCCATCGTCAAACGGGAGAGCATGGCGGTCCCACTGATCAGAAAACACGCTGGATTACCGCTCACAACCGCCATCAAAGCCATCCACTGCCACACCCAACTCAAAGGAGCAGACCAAAAGAACTTAGGCTCATAACACCGAACAATGAGAATCCACCTCACCAACCGACTCATAAAAGCTTGAAGACTTTGAGACTCTAAGTTTGCATGAATCAAACTCGGAGCAATCTTTCCACACGCTCCAACATTCACAAAACATTTTCTAAGCACGAGATCATCAGTCAAAGTGTTCGCCACAGCTTCGAATCCACCCACTTTTCTAAGCAAATCTCTGTGAAAGAACATAGCTGCACCATTCATAGCAGAGTATTTCCGGCTCTGCGAGGAGGAGAGAAAAAATCCAGTGGACTCCACATTCGTTCCAATCGCTTCAAGTCTCGCTCCAAAATTCCGAGCTCCTTCATAAAAAATAATAGCCGATGCAAAATTTCTGAGATCTCCCTCTGTACACTCCATAAAACGCTTGAGATGTGACGGCTCAAGAGCAACATCAGCGTCTGAACAATAGATCCAAGAGTGAGTAGCCTTAGAAAAACCACGGATCAAATTAGAGTTTTTGGGATTACTGCCAGCATCTCGCCCGCCGATAGAAAGTTCGGCCTGTACACGGGTGGAAGTTGTACTCAGGATTTTCTGAGCAAGACGAATCACTTCATCATTAGGGTCTTTGACAGCAAGAATGAGCTGCAATGGCCCTGGATAATCCAGTTTGAGCAGGCTTCGAAAATTTTCGTCAAATCCTTGTATCCATCCTTTGACTGGAACAAGGATAGAAATCCCTGGCCACTCTTTTTGTGAAAACCCAGCAGAATCTTTCATTTTCTTCACAAAAAATCCGAGAACCCAAATGACGGTGGCTTGATACAATAAGATTGGCAAAGCTAAAAATAATAGAACAAACCACATAAAAAACCTACTCTAACGGATTGTTTTTCCTCTCAAAATCCTATTCAAATCAAACGCTGGAGTCATTCCCCAAAGCTTCAATACTTCAAAAATCCCTGGGATGTCCTGATCATTTCCACCAAAGAGTGCCCCCACTCTATCTCTCATCTCTGGGTGCTGGTTCCAAATGTTTAACACGTGTTGTGTAACCCATTTAAACCCTTGGCCTCTTGCAAAAAATAAGTAGTAGAGCCCGAGATTGAGGAGGTTTACCCTCTTAAACCAATATTTAGATTCCTTTTCGTACACTGTTCTTAAGCGAACAGTTGCAACTCGATTCTGAATTCCCTTCGTTTTACAAGCAGTTGGGAGTAAACGTAAAAGTGAACTCACATGGTACATTCCGCAAGTCATCCCCTGCCCTCCCAATGGAGTGGTAACGGCCAAAGAGTCTCCCGCGAGCAAAATCTTTTCACGACTCACAGGACCGAGCCACGCTGTATCTGCTGGAGCTCCCACCACTTTTTCGAAATTCAATGTTGCCAATTGTTTACTTTGAACTGTAACTTTCGGAGAAACTTCAGTCAAAATATTTTTAAGTGCATTTTCCCATGCCGTTTTATTAGAGACCTCTTTGATAGCCGGAGCGTTCCAATAGATTCTCTGTCGATTATTTCCCAATGAAAAAACGGAGACAGTGCCAGAATTTTTTGTTCGGATCACTTCATAGCGTGAGCTCAGTGCGAGGGTTTGTTCCGTTTCAAGCCCCACTAAAAATTCAGGCTTTGCCCCCAAAGTAGGAGCGCCATTTGCAGGAGCTTTGGGACCCTTCATCCAAGCCCTCACTGTGGATTGCCTTCCATCACACCCCACAACCCATTGAGGAGTGATTATTCCCCTCCCTTTGATACTAAATCTAGGCTGTTTATAAAAACCTGAACTCTCTAACCCAAGCGGCTCTAAAACGGCTCCCTCAATAAAACGACCCCCCAAAACAGCCCTCGCCTTTTCTCTCAGCCCCTCAAGCATGGATCGATGGGGTATAGAATAAGCATAGGTAGAATCTGGATATCGAATCAAAGTGTCGGCCTGAGTGGATAGATCTCGAAATCGAAGTTCACGGATTTTAACTGCTTCCGCATTTTCAAAAACATCACACAGTCCTAGTTCTCTCAGAACTGAGACTGTGTAAGGCTGCAAAAATTCACCCTTGAACCGATCTCGAACTGTGAGGTCCCTCTCGACGAGTAAAACACGGATGCCTTTTTGGTGTAAACCCACTGCTAGAGCAATGCCTGAAATTCCTGCACCTATGACCAAAACCTCTGGATGCAGTGCTGATGTTGTTAAACGATCCCCTAAACGATTCCCCGTCCCCATATGATAGCCCCCCGGCTAGGGAGGCTTATAGACCAGGATTTTGCATTGCGCAATAAAATTCTAAAAACCATACCCCACACTGAAACTCAAAGACTGAGAAGTAAAAGCATGGTTCTCACTTAAGTTCAGGTTTAGACTGGAGTAATCTAACGAAAATGAGACGGGATTGCCTTGTTTGATCGGATGTTCCCATCCTCCGCCCACAGACCATTCTTTTTCATTTGCACTCAACCCAAACCCAGTCGTTAGCGGGACATATTTGAAAT
>JAHFAB010000093.1:3906-7181 GCA_023250795.1 Bacteriovoracaceae bacterium | reverse complement strand
GCTCCATGATCTAAAACAGCATGAGCTGCTTCGGATAAAGTCCCAGCCGTATCAATAATGTCATCTAAAATCACAGCTGTTTTTCCCTCCACCTCTCCTACGATGTTCATTGCTTGAGCGACATTGGGAGCAGTCCGTCTTTTATCAATCATGGCCACTGTGGCATTGAGCCTCTTTGCAAAAGCCCTGGCTCGCTCCACACCGCCAGCGTCTGGACTCACCACCACAAGATCCCCAAATTTTGAAAATTCTTTTTTGATGTGATCCAAAATCACAGGTGATGCAAAGAGATTATCAAACGGAATGTCGAAAAAACCCTGAATTTGACCCGCATGCAGATCCATCGAAACCACACGCGTTGCACCGGCTGCGACGAAGAGATCAGCGACCAATTTTGCGCTAATGGGTGTTCGGGGAGCAACTTTCCGATCTTGTCTTGCATAACCATAATAGGGAACAACTGCAGTGACTTCTTTGGCACTCGCACGTTTGAGTGCATCGATGATCACAAGAAGCTCCATCAAAGTGTCATTGACTGGGCAGCAAGTACTCTGAATGACGTAAACATCACGTCCTCTGACATTTTCTCCCACCTCGACAAACACTTCTCCATCACTGAATCGCTTGACATCTGCATGCCCCAGCTCTTTTCCTAACTTCTGGCAGATTTTTTCTGCCAATGGACGGTTCGAATTCCCAGAAAGAATGACCCATTCTCTCAAACGCATGCTTCCGACCTCCTGTATTTGATTCGCTTTTGTTTTCATTGATATCTCACTTTTAACCCTAACTCTCAATAAAGTTATTTTTAATCCATTCTAGCGCTGCCAGAGAGGCTTGCGAGTGCGACCGATCTTTGAAATAAGCTTATAGCACAGTTCAGAAGATAGATTAATCATTAATTTTTCTAGCGTCTCAAGCATGTTTGCAGTATCTTTCGCTCAGAATGACATCTGTTTCTTTTAAGCCTAGCCAAGATCCTTTAGCCCTGTTTTCTAGCTTTTTTGACCAGGCTAAGAGCTCGCAAATTCCGTTTTATGACGCCATTGCCTTGGCCACAGCCTCTGTGGACGCAAAACCCTCTGTCCGAATGGTTTTGTACAAGGGGTTATACGAAGGAAAGTTTTTGTTTTTCACCCATTACGAAAGCCGTAAAGGAAAGGAACTCAGTGAAAACCCTTGGGCTTCCGCTGTGTTTTTCTGGCACGAGATAGAATGCCAGATTCGGATCGAAGGACGTGTTCAGAAAAGCCCGGCTTCTCTTTCTGATACTTATTGGAAGACACGCCCCAGAAAAAGCCAAATCAGTGGAACAGCCTCGAAACAAAGTCAGGTTCTGAGTGAACGCGGTTTACTTCTGAGAGAAGTGGAAAGGCTCACAAAGTCCTATGAAGGGAAAGAAATACCAAGGCCTGAGAATTGGGGTGGATTCGAACTGACTCCTGATTCGATCGAGTTTTGGATTGGAAAACCCAATCGGCTTCATGAGCGATACCTCTATGTAAGAAATGCTAAGGGGTGGAAATTCGCGGAGTTATCGCCTTAAACTAAGGGGCATTTTTCACAAAATATCTGCGTCTGATTTGACACAGTTTTCTAAATTAAAAATGTATTCTACAATGAGAACATCATCATCGTTTTTTCAAAATGGGACACTTGTTGTACGTTTTAGAAGGGGAAATTCATGAAAAAATTTTTACTAATAAAAAAAAACGTTTCAGCTTTTCTAGGAATGAGCCTTCTTGGACTTCTTAGTGCAGGAGCAAATGGTGGGGGGTGTGCGGCTAAGGCACCTGCAATTTCGGAAATAGCAGCTCCAGTTTCGCCACAGAAACCTGTAACAACTCAAGAAAAGCCACCAGCATCAGTAAGTATTTCAGAAGAGGTTATTACACTGACAAAGACTCAAGATACTGACCTAAGAACCTTGGATGGATTAATTGCTGATACTGAACATCAGTTAGACATACTCTGTGCGAATGTTTTTATAAGAGCTGATCTAAAAATAAGATTAGTACAAATTAAAAGCTATTTAGAAACTAATATTGTGAGTGGAGAACCTTTGGACCGTGTCCTTTATAATCAGATCTCTGAAACTCTTTATAATCAATGCAAATAATATTATTTTAAAAACAATGGGGAGATAAAACGAATGAATAAATTTAAGGTCAATGATATTTTAATAAATGTTACAATAATGCTAATTGTATTTCATTCAGAGAAAGCATTTTCAGGGGATACACCACCAACTGCACCACTCAATCTAAAAGACACACTAGTGGGGTTAGCGAAAACAGGTGTGGTACCACCTTTAGCTGATACTCCTGAAGGAGTCAGTAAATGTAATAATGAACCAATTCTTTCAGCACTAGCAGAGGATCCATCTTGCAATTCTCAAGCTGAAGCTAATGGGAAAAAAGGTGCAAAATGGTTCACCTGTAATTGCTGCAACTCTCTTAAACTGGTGTTTCTTGCTCTCACCGATGAAGCTATGCTTGGACGCCTTAGGGGATTAGCAAAAATGGCAGCAATGGGAGCGAGAAGATTAATCAAACAAATGAATACTCAGTTAATTGAAACAAAAGCAACATGTCCGATGGAAACTCCAGAAGCGAATGCCAAATCTTTTGCTGCGTTTAAAGATTCACTACAACCAGTTCCTCTGTCTTCAGGACCCACACGAGGATTTAGTGAATTATCAAATTTATGTGCACAGTTTGGCTCACCTCTAGGAGACTGCAAGAATGAGTCAGCAGAAATGAAAGCCTCTCTCCAAGCATATTGCCTTGCTTTTGTTTGGAAACTTGTAAATCAACCACCTCCAGCGGCTGGATTGCCTAAGTAGCTCATGTCCACAGTGTTAGAGATGTGATTTGAAAAAATAGAATATTTTAACTCACTCAACTTAGGGCTTATTTATGAAATACGAGAAGTTATTTTCTTATAATCTATAACTGAAAATTATTTTTAAAAAACATTTTTCACAAAAAGTCTGTTTTTTTTAGTGTTTTATTGATAAAAACAGGATATAAGTACCTCTTACAAAGAAGAGGTAACCAATGAACCCATCCCTAAAACAAAAAAATCTTAAAGCCCTATCTGACTCCGCTCTCATCGAACAAACTGAACAAGTAGTTTTACAAGAACGAGAGATGACAAACTCTGTTTTGGATCATCTACGCGAAATTCAAAATAGAAGGCTTTATGCAAAACTGGGTTTCTCCAGCATGTTTGAGTACTGCACACAGAAGCTAAAGTACTGCAACGCAAGCGCA
>JAHFAB010000093.1:0-3896 GCA_023250795.1 Bacteriovoracaceae bacterium | reverse complement strand
ATTTGTGCGTCATGAAAAGCAAAGAAAAAAATCTTATTCCACAGAAGAGAAAAAAGAATTACTGAAACAAGTGGAAACCAAGTCTCGCCAAGAAGCTGAAAAAATATTTGCTGGTATTTCTCCTGAGTCGATGCCTCATGAAAAAATCAGGGTTTTAAACGCCACTCAATGCGAACTTCGATTTATTGCTGATGAAGAGCTTTTAGAGCTCATAGATCAGATGAAAGCTAAGCTACAGCAGAAAGGAAGTACAGATCCAAGCTACGCCGACATTATCAAATATGGGCTAAGAAAAGCTCTGAAAGTAGACGTCCATAGCAAAACAACTGACGAAGACAGAAAGGAAAAACCCTGTGAGAGCAGAGTTCAAGCTACTTCGCCAGCCGAAGTAGAACAGAACGAAGTGAACCTGGATAAAGTGAAACAGAGCGAAGTGAAAAATGGAACAAACTCTAAAACACCTCAGAACAAGCGGACTTACCTCTCAGTTTTAAAAATAAAGACTGCATTTAACCTTGCTGGGTCTCAATGTACTTTTATTTCGCCGATCACGGGTCAGCGCTGTGCGGAAAAACATTTTCTCCAGATAGAGCACATCGTTCCAGTGGCCATGGGTGGGAGTTCTGAACAAGAAAATCTCACGGTCTTATGTGCCAGCCACAACCGATTGAATGCTATTCATAGTTATGGGATAGAGAAAATGCGGCCTTATCTGAAGCTATAAAAGAAATGAAATTAATTATTTACGCAAAATAAGATCCTAAAAATGAGAGACAAACAAAATTTGACTTCTATGAACCATCCAATAAAACGGCACTTAAAACTTTTATTCGCATCTCTTCTTTTCCTGATTGGAGCCATTGCCATGCTCCGAGACACTTATTATCAAGGACAGGATTTTGAGGTGTACTGGAGAGCGGGGCGAGCGGCCTTTGAAAAAAAATCCATCTATTCTGGGATGGGAGGTAACGGGATGTATTTCAAATATCCCCCATGGATCCTCCCAGCATTTATACCTTTTGCCTTAGTCCCCCTGAAGCTTGCGAAAATATTTTTTGGAATTCTCGAAGTTTTCTCCTTACTCAGTATTTTAGTTTTTTTATCACGCCTGAGATACAAGCTTAGGTCGCTTGTAATCGTTACTCTTTTATTTTGGGGAATCTGGGCCGTACATGCCTTAGATGGCCAAATTGTTCTCCCTTTAGTTGCACTTGTGATATGGCTCAAGCCCACGCTGGAACACACAAGAAAGCACTTCTGGTCAGAGATTTTTATTTTCTGGGCTCTGAGTGCAAAAGTTTTTTCACTTTTTGCATTTTTTGGTGCATTACACAATAATCGGATTTTACTATCAACCTCTACAAGTTTAGTGACCAGACCCAAAGGTCACAAACTTAGACTCTTTGCTTCCATTTTCATCGCTATGCAAGTTCTTTCCGCTCCAGCTCTCATATCCCTTCCGTACAAATACCCACTGGATCTATACAAAGATTGGATCCAAGCGGCAAGCTCAGGTGATCAAGCCTTTGGTTTTGAAAAAATCAGCGGCAGAGAAAATCAGGGCTTACCCGCTTTAGTTTTAAGAAGATTTTTCTCTGAAAACACTGCAAACTCCTATACCGCCCCTGCCATCTCTCTCGCATTGATGTTTATATTTGGCCTGCTTTGGCTTAGCCTCGCCTGTTCTCACAAACCCACACCCCCAGCCACTTCTCCTGGAGAAGTAAACGATGTAGAAAAATGGTTCGGATGGTTAGCGCTCGTGCCAGTCGTTCACCCCTTAGCCTGGAATCATCTTTTTATTTTCAGCTTCCCTTTAGCAGTCACTGTGGTGGATCGATCCCTGAAACTAAAAAATCTGTCCACAACTCTTCTCGCTCTTCTGGGAGTGATCTGTATCGCTGCAGTTTCCAGAAACACTTTTGGAAATCTCGGAGAAGAATTAGAACTTCTCTCTATTCGTTCTTGGGGAGTGCTTATTTGTTTATTTGTAACCTTGAAAATAAACTATAAACACAGGGGACTACAAGAAGTGTCAGCAGCGTAGAAACAAAGACCCCACCGATCACAGCCAGGGCCATGGGTATGCGACTCTCCGCTCCCGGGCCAATGGCAAGCGCAGGAGGAATCGCTCCCACAATCGTGGCAAGAGAGGTCATGAGTATGGGTCTCAGTCGAACCGGGCATGCCTCTAGCAACGCCTTGCGCACAGCAAGTCCGCCACCCCCTCCACCGTCACGAGCTCTGACCTGATTTGTAAAATCCACTAGCAATATAGAATTTTTCTTTACTATGCCCATGAGAAGCACTAGCCCTATCATGCTATAGATGTTCAACGACTGCCCCCCGAAATAAAGCGCCACAAAAGCTCCAGATACACTAAACGGAAGCGCCATCAATACCGTCACGGGATGAATAAAACTGTTAAACTGCGACGCAAGCACCATATAAGAAACAAAAAGCCCCAAGATCAGCGCAAAAATCAAGCTTTCAAAACTTTCCTGAAAAGTCTTCGCACTTCCACTGATCGCAATATGATACCCTTCAGGGAGAATTTCTCGAGAAAGCTCTTTGACCTTTTCTATCGCTTTGGCTTGAGAACTTTTTTCACTGATATTGGCATAAATCGAAATCGCTCGTTCCCGGTCCTGTCTCGAAATAGACTGTAAACTCTTTTCTTCTTTGAGAGAGACAAGTTCAGAAAGCGGGATCAACTCCCCTCGATTATTTCTCACACGAAGCTTTTGAATATCTTCCGTGTGCCCACGTTCTTCTGATTTTAGCCTCACACGGACATCGTATCGATGTCCGTTCTTAGAAAATTTTCCAGCTACAACCCCACCCATGAGCGCATTGATCGTTACACCTATATCCGAAATACTCACTCCCCTTTGACGAGCTTTCTCTCGATCAGGGATCACCCTGACTTCAGGAAGTCCTGCCTGATAATCTGAGTCAATATCGGTCATGATTTCCGATTTTTTCATTGCATCTATCATTTTCTTGGAAGAATCAATCAGCGTATTCCAATCTTGACCTCTCACTGTAAATTCAACTGGAAATCCTCGCTTGGCTGAAAATCCACTCAAAGAAGGATCTTGAACAACGACACGAAGATTTTTTATTTTCTTCGTTTCATTTCTCAACATCCCCATAAGTTCTTGGATGGTGTAGTGTTTTCCATTTACATTCAATCTTCTCTCTTTGAGCGGCTGTATAGATAAATACATCCCTCCTTGATTGACATCTCCTCCCCCATGACCCCCTACAGATCCAAAGTATTCTTTTATTTCTGGAATCGCCTTCACCACCATTTCGACCTCATGAAATTTCTGATCCGTAAAATCTAGAGAAGATCCCACAGGAGTTTGCAATCTTAGCATCAATCGCCCTTGATCTTGAGAAGGCACAAATTCTTTTTTCAAACTCCACGCCGTCAAAAAACTGAGAGCAAAAAAGGCAAGCGAAAGACTGAGCGTGATCCAACGGTAGTTTAAAATCACTGCAAGCATTCGCCCGTAACCGACTGCGCTTTTCTGAAAAGCCATTTCAACCCACCGTCCGAGTCGTGTAGTCCGCTTCCCCACTTCAAGAAACTGGGAACACCGCATAGGCGTCAAAGTCAACGCCTCTAAAAGTGACAGAGACACAGCTACGGAGAGAGTCACACCAAATTGGAAAAAAAACTTTCCAATAACCCCCTTCATGAAGGCCACAGGAAGAAAAATCGCAATAATCGCTACAGTGGCAGCGAGAGCCGCAAAGGTGATCTCACGCGATCCCAGAAGAGCGGATTGCAATCTAGAGTTCCCTTTTTCTTTATGCCGTACAATATTTTCGAGAACCATAATGGCGTCGTCTACAACAATTCCAATTGCAAGAGAAAGTCCCAGAAG
>JAHFAB010000092.1 GCA_023250795.1 Bacteriovoracaceae bacterium | reverse complement strand
AGGTTCGATGGCAGCCTCTATTGCTCATGGGTTTGGAATGAAAGTTTCTTTTTTTGATCCCTATATTTCTAAATTTCCTGGTGGGATGAAGCGTGTAGGAAGCCTTCTTTCTTTGGCTAAAGAAGCAGATGTGCTTTCTTTACACTGTAGTTTGACAAAGGAAACTGAAAAAATGATTAATTCTCAAGTATTTTCAGTGATGAAGCCACAAAGTGTTTTAATTAATACTGCACGCGGTCAATTAGTGGATGAGGAGGGATTACTCTTTGCTTTACAAAAGAAGCTTTTGGGTGGCGCAGCATTAGATGTTTTAGCAAATGAAGAGTATGTGGGTAAGAGGCTTTATCCTTTGATTGAATATTCGCGCAACCATTCGAATTTAATTATTACTCCCCATATTGGTGGCCAAACTGATGAAGCAGTAGTACAAGCGGATAGAATCATTTTGAGTTTATTTGAGAAATGGGTGAAAAAACAAGGAGATCAGTTATGTCGGTCGAGCTGATTGCTGAATTTTGTCAAAATCATAATGGAGATTTTGGGATTCTCTCTGAAATGGTTTTTGCAGCCGCAGAGTGTGGCGCAACCGCAGGGAAAATGCAGACTATCTTTGCGGATCGTGTATCGTGTCGTCCACAATTTGAGGAAGGTCTAGTACAAAATGGTGTTAGGGTAACGATCAAACGTCCTTATTGGGCTGAATATGAACGACTGAAAAAATTAGAAATAGACTTTCATCAGCAAGAAGAGTTTATACGTCTTTGCAAAAAAGCAGGAATTACACCTATGACTACTTGCTTTAGCCGAGATACAGCACAACAAATCCATGACGTTGGATTTCGGGAAGTAAAAGTTGCATCTTACGACTGTGCTTCTTTCCAGATGTTAAGAGAATTGAGGCCTTTATTTGAACGAGTTCTTATATCTACCGGAGCAACTTTCAATGACGAATTAGAATATGCGGCATCACTTATGAAAGGGTCAAATTTTGGATTTTTGCACTGTGTGACTCTTTACCCAACTCCATTGGGTGAAATGCATTTAGCTAGGTTAAAGTACCTGCGGCAATTTGCACCTAAGGTGGGGTTTTCAGACCATTCTTTAGTTGCACGAGATGGGGTGATTGCTTCTCAGGTGGCGGTTTATCTGGGGGCAGAAATGATAGAGAGGCATTTTACTGTTTTGCCTTCAGACCAAACTCGAGACGGTCCTGTTTCAATTACTCCTGCTTTACTAAAAGAATTATCCAGTTTTTCAAAACTCTCTTCACCAGAACAGAGAGAATATTTGGATTCACATTACACAGAATGGAATCAATGCATTGGGCTAATGATTCAGGATTTATCTCCTCCTGAGCTTTTAAACCGAGACTATTACCGCGGTCGATTTGCAAGTTTGAGAAAAGAGAGCAAGAACGGTCAAAATATGATTTTTAACTGGGAGGAAACTCCACTCAAATGAAGAAATTAATTCCATTAAACCAGCTCGTTGTTTTAGTTCAACCCACAACTTCCATTCATGACACTATTCTAAGGTTAGCTGAAAAAAGAGCACCTGGGCAGTTGGATGGTATTGCAGTTGTGCTTAATGACAATCAGCAAGTTTGTGGTGTTTTAACTGACGGAGACATTCGTCGAGCTTATGCTCGAGGCGTGCAATTTTCTCTTCCTGTGAGTGAAGTCATGGTAAAAAAACCAATTTCTCTTAATTCTAGCACTCCTTCACAGGATGTGTTGCCACAACTCATGAGTCGAGTGGCATCGAGTGGGCGTTTAAAATCTGTTGTTAGGCACGTTTTGATGGTCGATGAGCAAAATCGACTTGTGGACGTCTTAGATGTCACAGAATTACTCCTAAAGATGAGCTATCGCTCTCAACGCATTGCAATCTACGGTCTTGGGCACGTCGGAGTAACTTTGGCTGCAACGCTCGCAAATGCTGGACACTTTGTTATGGGAGTGGAAACCAACCCAAAACTTTGTTCGATGCTCGCTGAAGGCCTCGCTCCCATTCTTGAACCAGGCTTGGCGGATCTCCTTTCCTTGGTGGTACGAAATAAAAAATTTTCTGTTACTTCAAAGTTGGATACAAAGGATTTCTCGGTTCATATCGTAGCTGTAGGTTCCCCGGTTGATTCAGGTGGTAAAGCGGATGAGACTGCTCTTGTTGCTGTGGGACATTCGATGAGTGAGGTTTTAAAATCAGGAGATTTGGTATTGCTTCGTTCAACAGTTCCGGTCGGTTTTACAAGGCAACGGTTTATTCCATTTTTAGAAGAAAAAACTTCAATGATAGCTGGGAAAGATTTTCATGTCGCTTTCACACCAGAAAGAACAGTGGAGGGAAGAGCGCTCATTGAGCTGCGTACTTTACCACAAATTGTTGGAGGACTGACCGAATCTTGCACAGATAGAGCGGCTTCTTTTTGGTCTACCTTGACTCAAACGGTGGTTCGAGTGGATAGTTTAGAGGCTGCAGAATTAGTCAAGGTTGCAAATAATACTTACCGGGATCTGTGTTTTGCCTTTTCAAACGAGTTAGCCCTTCTTTGTGATACTTTCAACTTAAACTCATTTCGTGTGATCGAGGGTGCAAACGAGGGATATCCGAGAAATCCCATTCCGTTGCCTAGCCCTGGTGTGGGTGGATATTGTTTAACTAAAGATCCACTTTTATACGGGCAGCCTTTTTTGATATCTCAGAATAAATTAAATATTGATTTCAAACCTGAACTGGGTCTTTTCGGTCGTAGAATCAATGAGAGGGCCAAAAATTACCCAATTGAGCTACTCAAAAGATGGTTGAAAAGAAATGGCTTTGAAATTCAGAAACAGAAAGCTTTGGTCTTGGGCCTTGCCTTCAAGGGATATCCTGAAACTGCAGATCTGAGAGGTTCTACTTCCGTTGAGATTGCGCAGGTACTTCAAAAAGAAAAACTTAGTTTGAAAGTCTGGGATGCTGTTGTGCCGAAGGCACTTATTGAAAGTGCGGGTTTTTTATATGCTTCAGATTTATTGTCTGCAATTCGGGAAGCGGATATTATTTTATTGCTCAATAATCATCCAAGCCACCCCGTATTGAGTATTCCTAATGCCTTGGCGAAGGAATCTAAGCTCAGATTTGTTTTTGACGGATGGCATCAGTTAGATGTCAGAGAGCTTGAGCAAATACCGGGGGTGACTTACTCTACAATGGGTTACATGACATCTTTGGAAAAAGGAGCACTCGGAATATGAATCTTGTGGAACAGTTGAAAGACCCAAATTGGGCTATACCTGATTGGCTTTACAATTCGATAGGTCTTCGAAATCCTGAAAAAACAGAAAGTCTAAAACCTTTTTATGATTTTGTTTTAAACGAGGGTGCACAAATACCGGGAGATATTGCTGAGTTTGGTGTTTATCGAGGAGATTCGCTTTTGTCTACAGGGCTTTTATTAGCTCGTATGAAACTCAATAAACGAGTACTTGGTTTTGATACTTTTTCTGGATTTCCGGTATTTACCAAACAGGACCATCTTGGAGTATTTGAAAAACTTTACAAAGAAGGAAAGATTAGTAAGTGGCATTATGAAGCTACTCAGATATTGTGTGAGGCTGAAAAATTGGAGCTCTATAAACAACACCAATTTCAAGCGACAAGTCTTGAGTTAGTAAAAAAGAGAATCTCTACCTTGCAGTTAGATAATATTGATCTTCATGTGGGAGTGTTCAAAGATTCTTTACCTCAAGTAAAATCTCATACCCGGTATTGTGCGGTTTTGATGGATTGCGATCTTTATGCCTCTTACAACGAAGTATTACCCCACTGCTGGGAGAGATTGAGTCCAGGTGGGCTCATCTATTTGGACGAATATTTTTCTTTGAAGTATCCTGGTGCACGTATTGCTATCGATGAATTTTGCCAGAAAATTGGAACAACCCCAGAAAGAGTGCTCGCTTATGCAAAGCAAGGGGAGTTTGAGAGATGGTACTTGAGAAAACCCAGGACATTGGCGTCAAGAAATTTGTTATAAATGCAACCGTCTTTTGCTTTTATTTTATGTGACAATGGTTTAGGTCATACAAGGCGTGGTTTGGCTGTTGTAAGTCAACTGAGGAAATTAGCTCCCCATGCGAGTGTGACTGTATTTGCCAATCCACAAAGAGCACGGTTTTTTGGAGCTAATGTGCAACCATTCATTACTTCAACAAGTGTAGAAAATTTTAGGACAACTAACCCTGACTCCTGTTTTTGGGAGAGAAGACTACCAGATCTTTCTTCTTATAATTTTGTGATTAGTGATAATTTAGTAGAAATTTTAGAGATTCGCCCTGATGCGGTTTTAATGGGATCTTTTTTGTGGCATTTGATTCTTTCTGACGGGGATCAAAAATGGCTAAGTCGAGCTCACAGCTTGATTAGAAAATATCACCCAGCGATGTTAGGTACAGGAGTTTTTGCTTCACAACAATTAAGAGACGAGGTCCGTTTTATTGATGTTGGTTTCATTATTGATGGACAAATATCTGAAAAAATAAACTCCATTCATAAAAGAAAAAATATTTTAATTTCATGTGGTAAGACTGGTGCGAGTTCCAGTGAAACAAAAATTCTTTTGAACAATATTTTAAAGCAAACAAAGACGGTTTTTGAAACTGTCTTTGTTGAGCCAGATCTTTTTCCTGAAAATGCTCCGAATTGGATGGTTCCAGCTGATTTTACTCCTAAAATGTATTCTACTTTGGCTGCTGCAGTGATTAGACCCGGAGTTGGAACTGTATCTGATGTATTAGCTGGAGGTGGTCGGGTATTTTCATTTTTTGAAAAAGGGAATATTGAAATGCAATATAACGCAGAAGTCCTCCAGAAGTTGGATTTAGGTGAATTATTTGAAAGTTCTAGTTTTGCGTTTTTTGCTGCAATCGACTATTACAAGAGTGAAAGTTCCGTCCAAGCTCATGAGCATGCATTGAAACGGCTTCGTTTTGATGGGGCTGAAAGCACGGCTCGCTGGTTGTTGGAAAAAACCGATGGTAAGGAGCACTAATGTCTGAATTTCATTATAAAAAATATCTAACGTCCGTTGGGAGTTCTTTTACTGAACCTGTTAAGTGTTCATTTTCTTACAAATGGGTTCAAAAAATTTCTTTTAAAAATTATAAACTAAGAAAAAAGATTGCCGAAAAAATATCATTTCATTTTCTTAATAAAAATTATCCAGATATTGTAGCTGCGCAAATCGAAGCACGAGAAAACGGAGGACTACTGGGTGAGTATCAATGGATCCGTTTGTATGAGATTGTTCAATTGCTTAAGCGCTATAGTCCATCAAATGTATGTGAGTTGGGATGTGGAACTTCCTCTCTTATGTTTGCAAAATTGATGAGAAGTGCAGAAAAATTTACAACGGTGGAAGAAAGTCAATATTGGCTAGATAGGATGATCCAATCATCTGGAAAACTCTTTTCTCAAATGACCCATCTTAGAGCGGATCGAGTGGTTTCTGATAAAGATGGAGAGTCGGTGACCAACTATGCTATTAACCACGCGAGCTTTTCCAAGGGTTTTTTTGATTTTATTTATGTCGATGGCCCTACAGCCGTTCCCATGGAAGGAGATAAAGAGCTACATATCAAAGACCCTGACGGGATAATGCCTAATATTGACGCGGAGCTTTTTTGGGAGAAGGGGATCTATCCAAAAGTAATTGTTGTAGATGGGAGAAGAAGTACTGTGCGTAGACTGATTCAAAAAAATAATGGTCGATATAAAGTGTTCTTGAAGAGTGATTTTGTTACTAAAATTGGACTGATAGATTTTTCAACTTACCGATATCATACAGTTTTTTTAAAAAAAGATTTAGTTTAATTTTTTGAAACTAATTTTTTAATTTCTGCAATTACTCTTTCAACATCTGGGTCTGTCATTGCGGGATACATGGGGATGGAAAGACATTTCTCATAGTAATTTTCTGCTTTTGGAAAATCTCCCCATCTTGTTCCTAATTTTTTCTTAAAATAGGGCTGTGTATGAGCAGGGATGTAGTGCACTTGAGTGATTATTCCTGATTCTTGTTGTAACTGGTTCATAAAAAGGTTGCGACCTCCCAGATTTTGAAAATTTAGTAGGATGATAAAAAGATGATAAGCATTCTGTTGTTCAGGTCGGTCAACTAAAAGTCCGACTCCTTTTATATCGCTAAAGGCCTGACGATAACGACTTGCGATTTGTCGTCGTCGTTCTAAGAAAGAGGGCAATCTTTTGAGTTGGGAGATACCCAAAGCACATAGCAAATCTGGGAGGCGGTAGTTATATCCGAGTTCGTGTTGTTCATACCCCCAGGGTTGATTAGAACGATCTTGAAGCAGGCCTAACTCTCGTGTGATGCCATGAGATCTGAAAAGTTGAAGTCTTTGATAAAGTTCTGGATCGTTAGTCAGGACAGCTCCACCTTCGGCTGTAGTGATGTGTTTTACTGGGTGAAAACTCAAAATAGTCATATCTGAGTGGGAACAAGATCCAATTTTTTTCTCATGATCAGTGGCTCCCAGAGCATGTGCGGCATCTTCGATCAAATAGATTTTCTTTCCCCATTTTTTTTCAGCTGATTTGACAAGCGAAGAAATTTGCTCCATTTTGGCGCTTTGACCCGTGAAATGTACTGGAATGATTGCACGTGTATTTGAATTTATTTTTTTTTCAATTTCTATCGGATCAATAAGAGCAGTCTCAGACTCAATATCAGCAAATACGGGCTTGGCTCCGCAGTAGAACGCACAGTTTGCAGATGCAACAAAGGTAATGGGCGAGGTAATGACTTCGTCGCCCGCCTGAATTCCTGCTGCAAGACAAGAGATATGGAGAGCAGAGGTCCCAGAGTTCACAACCACAGCATATTTGGCACCACAAAAGCTTGCTAATGCTTGCTCGAACTCAGCGATTTTTGGTCCTTGCGTGAGATTGGTTCCTCTGAGGGTCTCAACAACCGTTTGGATGTCTTCTTCTGAGATCCACTGACGGCCATAGGGGAGCACAGTCTTATTCACTGGATATGTCCTGGTCCCTTCTCAGGAGCTCTAAAAGCTGATTTTCAGTGAGCCATTGAGAGTTGGTATTGCTAGAGTAGAAAAATCCATCTGATACTCTTTTTCCACCTCCTGCGCCAGCGCCCAGTTCATTTCCTCTGTTTGTAAGATTTGTCTGGT
>JAHFAB010000091.1:6617-7224 GCA_023250795.1 Bacteriovoracaceae bacterium | reverse complement strand
GATGCTGATTTTCCATAACACTCACTTTCTGCAAAGCAGCTCTGGCAGGCCAGGAGGGATTCGAACCCACAACCTACGGATTTGGAATCCGCCGCTCTAGCCGTTGGAGCTACTGGCCTAAATTATTTTCCTTCTCGATGAAGTGTATGCTTTCGGCAAAACTTGCAGTACTTTTTAAGCTCAAGTTTATCGGTAGTTTTCTGCTTGTTTTTGCCAGTTGTATAATTTCTTCTTTTACAATCCGGGCACTCTAAACTCACACTGACTCTCATAACAATTACATCCTATCTTGAACTCTCTATTCAATAATTTCGGCCACAACTCCTGCGCCTACTGTTCGTCCACCTTCACGAATTGCAAAGCGAAGCTCTTTTTCCATAGCAATCGGAGTAATGAGCTCAACCTCGACCTGAACGTTGTCACCCGGCATGACCATTTCTACATTTGGAGGAAGAGTCACAACACCGGTCACATCCGTTGTTCGGAAGTAAAACTGAGGTCGATAGCCTTTGAAGAATGGAGTATGACGTCCACCCTCTTCTTTAGTCAGAATGTAGGCTGAACCCTTGAACTTTTTATGAGGAGTCACCGTTCCAGGATGGGCTAA
>JAHFAB010000091.1:878-6607 GCA_023250795.1 Bacteriovoracaceae bacterium | reverse complement strand
GTGCCCCTGAGAAGAGCTCCGATATTATCTCCCGCTTCACCCTGATCTAGGAGCTTGCGAAACATTTCAACACCGGTAACCACTGTCTTAACGGTAGCACGAAGTCCGATAATCTCTACTTCTTCTCCGACCTTCACCACGCCTCTTTCAACACGGCCCGTAACCACAGTTCCTCGGCCTGAAATCGAAAAAACGTCTTCGACTGGCATCAAAAATGGTTTTTCTTTTTCTCTCTTAGGTTGAGGCACATACTCATCAACGGCAGCCATCAATTTTAAGATAGCTTGCTCGCCCAATTCACCAACATCACCTTCCATCGCCTTCAGAGCTGAACCACGAATGACCGGAATTTTATCTCCAGGAAATTTATAGGAAGTCAAAAGCTCACGAACTTCCATTTCCACTAGATCTAAAAGTTCCTTGTCATCTACAGTGTCACACTTATTCATAAAGACAACAACAGCGGGCACGCCCACTTGACGTGCTAACAAAATGTGCTCTCTTGTTTGAGGCATGGGACCGTCTGCCGCCGAAACGACCAGAATAGCGCCGTCCATTTGCGCCGCACCTGTGATCATGTTCTTCACATAATCGGCGTGACCTGGACAATCCACGTGAGCATAGTGACGTTTTTCAGTCTGATACTCAACGTGAGTCGTGTTAATGGTAATTCCACGTTCTTTTTCTTCTGGCGCATTATCAATTTGATCATACGCTCTTGCTTGCGCCAGACCTTTTTTTGCTAAAACGGTCGTAATCGCTGCTGTTAAAGTCGTTTTCCCATGGTCAACGTGACCAATGGTTCCGATATTAACGTGGGGTTTTGTTCTTTCAAATTTCTCTTTTGACATACTTCTTCAGGCCTCCGCGTGTTAAATCTAGGTTTATTACCGGACCTAGAACCGGGGTTTGTTAATAAATCTGGAGCTCTCGACGGGAGTCGAACCCGTGACCTCTCCCTTACCAAGGGAGTGCTCTGGCCAACTGAGCTACAAGAGCGAAACTTTTACCTTCTCTAAGCGGGAGACGGGACTCGAACCCGCGACCCTCAGCTTGGAAGGCTGATGCTCTAGCCAACTGAGCTACTCCCGCAAATCATGGTGGAGAGAGAAGGATTCGAACCTTCGAAGGCGTAAGCCGCCAGATTTACAGTCTGGTCCCTTTAGCCACTTGGGTATCTCTCCTCTTTTCTCCCTGGCACACCTCTACTACTCAGGCACAACCTTTTATTAACACTCGCTACCCCCGTTCTACTTGGAGGTAAGCTGGAGAAGGGACTCGAACCCACGACCTGCGGTTTACAAAACCGCTGCTCTACCAGCTGAGCTACTCCAGCTCGGATTCACCCAAAACCAGAGGGTAAACTAACCCCTAAGGCTCTACATGCCAGTGTTAATGGATGCCAAAGTTCCATCGTTTGAGGAAAAAGTCAATGAAGTTTCAACAAGAAAGTCAGAAAAATCAAAGAGCGCATCTAAGACTAGACCTTTTTTCACTTCCACGTCAAAATTTAAGACGAAATGCCAAAACAAAAACCCATTCTCATCGTTCAACATGCCCCACATGAACACCCCGCAGCACTCAGAAGAGCCATTGAAACACAGGGCATGGAAACTCTATTGGTTCACCCCTACCTGGGCGACCCTTACCCAAAATACAGCTCGATTTCAGGAATGATTTCGCTCGGAGGTCCCATGGGAGCAAACGATAGCAAAAAACACCCTTGGATCACTAAAGAATGCAAACTTCTTAAACAATGTGTTGAAAATAATTATCCCACAGTTGGAATTTGTCTTGGAGCACAAATGCTTGCAAAAACGCTTGGCGGCTCTGTTGAAAAAAACAAATCTGCAGAAGTCGGCTGGTTTTCTATTTCATTGAACTCAAAAGGCAAATCAGACCCTGTCATGGGAGCTGCGGGGATAAGCCCCTTAGTCTATCACTGGCATCAAGATACTTTTTTTCTCCCTAAAAAGGCTCAACTGCTCGCTACTTCTGAGGGATGCCCTAGACAAGCTTTCAAGGTTTCTGAAAATATTTATGGATTTCAATTTCATCCTGAAGCCGATCATCAATTATTAAGAGAGTGGCTCACGATCGATGGTGTAGAAGAAGAAATCCGAGTGACGCGAAAAGAGTGCGAACCCACTTTTATCCAAACATCCAAGGTTCAGCTTAAACATGCCCTTTCAGGTGAAAAATCGAGTTTAAAAATAACAGCTGCAATCGGTCAACTCTTTCAGGAAAAAGAATATGTTCCAGTTTCTGAAACGATTCATGAACAATTAGAATCTTGGACAAGCGATCAAACTTTGCTGCTTTTAGAGTTCAAAGGCTCTGACCAAAAAATGCACATGCTAAAAGGACATATATCCAACTTACTTTCGATTCCAAAAGCAGAAGTTCTGATCTTCAGAGATGAGAAAACCCTTCTCTGGCCGTTAAGATTAGATACTATTCAAAAAATACAATGCTATGATTAAAGATACAAAAATGCTGATTCTAATTTTTATCAATGACACAAAGAAAACTCTTGGAAAAATCCTTTTTCCACTTTGTGTAATTTTTCTCACTCATTGCTCTGGCTTAACTGTCACCCAACCCCTAAAAAAAGAAGATCTAGTCCAAAGAGATAATTACCAGGGCTTAGAGTTTGTACCAAAACTTGAAAAACAACTGAAGATAAAGCAAGACATAGAAGTTTCCGTTTATCTTAAAAAATTGGCTGACACGCTAGTAAGCTCGACCCCTGAACTATTGAAAACTCCAATCGGCGTTATTCTCTTTCAAGAAAAAAATCACGTGTGGAAAAATTATTCACTTCCCGGAAATCGAGTGTATCTCTCTCTAGATTTGATAAAACACTTAGAGTTTGAAAGCGAATTGGCGTCAGCTATTGCTTTCGAGTTGGCTCATATACTCAACCGCCACTCGATCGTTCTTTATGAGAAAAATAAAAAAAATCTTGAAGAAAATGAGAACGGCGAATTCTTAGACGCCCAAAATAAAAGTATTGATTTTTTTTCCCCTCACGGAATATTTGCATTTTCCGAAGAAAATCTCCTCGTTTCTACTGAGGTTTGCATCGGTGTTTTATATCGCTCAGGATTTGACCCCAGAGGAATTGGTGAATTTTGGAAAAAACATCTCACTAATTTGAAATATTCTCCCTATGACAACGACACCCTAAACAAACTCATCGAACACTCGCGTCAAAATATTGCACTTTATACGCCGCTTAGAAACCCGGTTGTAAGATCCCACAAGTTTATTAGTATACAGAAGAAAATTCAGAAATTATGAAAATAGAATTTACCGAGGTCAAATCTATGATTGAAACTATCATTAAAGGTGAATCAGAAATCAGAGAGTGGCTAAAACGCTCTAAAACAATTAAGTCCATCGCAAAGCTACCAGGAGACGCCAGCACAAGACAGTATTATCGAATTGTTACAGATCCTCAAACGCAGGGACTGAAAACCTACATATTGATGAAAACCGATTCATTTTTAAAAGAGGGGGGAAACTATCCTTTTATAATAACCCAGTCTTTGTTCAAACTTTCTGGAGTTGATGTCCCTGAAATTTATGATTTCGACTCTAAACAAGGATATATTTTACTAGAAGATCTAGGAGACACTACACTTTTGAGAAAACTCCAGAATGTTTCGAGTCCAGACGTTGAACGACATCTTTATGAAAAATCAATCGACGCACTCATTGAACTCCAAATCAATGGTTCACCACAAAAAACTGGGTTAAACATCGAACCCTACCGCCTCCGCTTTGATCACGAAAAACTGATGTGGGAAGTGGAATTCACCCTGGAGCAGTTTTATAAACTCCACCTAAAAAGAAAAATTCACGAAAAAGATCTCACACTCATGAAAAAAACTTTTAGCGAAATTTGTGAAATACTTGAACTGCAACCCACTTATATCACCCATCGAGATTACCACAGCAGAAACATTATGGTGCTGCCTCACAAAAAAAAGAAGAGAATTTCTCGTGCAAAATATTATCAAAACGACGATCGACTAGTCATGATCGATTTCCAAGATGCAAGAATGGGACCCGCACAATACGATCTAGCTTCGCTCCTCAGAGATAGTTACTACCAATTAGGAGAACCTCAAATCGAAAGATTATTAGATTATTATATTTCTAAGTGGGAAGGAAGAACTGAAGACAAACTGAATCGAAAAGAGTTTAAGAAGATTTTTGATCTCATGTCTGTTCAAAGAAATTTCAAAGCGATTGGGAGTTTTGCTTCGTTTTATAATCGCAGAGGAGATGCTACTTATTTGAAATACATTGGGAATACTTTTGAAAACATTCGCAGGACATTATTGAAATATTCAAAATATTCCGAACTCAGAGAGGTCTTGTTCCATTACTACTATTTCTAGTGCAATGCTTTTGGCAGCCGGATTAGGAACAAGGCTCCGTCCGTTTACGGACTCATTTCCAAAGGCTTTGTTACCTATTTTCGACATTCCAGCTGCTCAGTTTCCCGTAGATCTTATGGTTCAAGCTAGCGTGGGTAAAATCGTTGCCAATGTTCATCACCAGTCTAAAAAAACCATCGAAGGTTTGAAGGCGCTTCGTTTTGAAAAGACCAAACTGTTAGTGAGTGATGAATCGGATCTACTTTTAGGAACAGCGGGGGGAATTAAGAAAGCCCTGCCCCTTTTAGATGCTGAAGCTTTTTTTTTACTAAACACAGATATGATCTGCGAAATCGATCTGAAAGAGTTGGCTAAAAAACATTTTGAATTAAAGAAAAAGTTTGGAGTAAAACTAACTCTCGCCGTTTATCCCAAAGGCCCTGCTTTAGGGAGTTATACAGATATTGTTTACGACACTAAAACCGAGCTTGTAAAAGGGCTCGGAAAATCTGGGGCGGCTATTGGCAAACCTTTTTATGCAGGCATTGCGGTTGTAGAGCCAGAGCTTTTTGAAAAAATCCCAGAAAATACTCCGTCCGATTTTTTTAGAGAAATTTTGCTACCCTGCGTTTCGTCCACTCGTGTTGGAGTATATCTGTCATCTGGACTTTCTTACGACATAGGTTCTCCCGCGCTCTGGCACTGGACCCATTTGGATATGCTAAAAAAACTAGAGGAGGGCGTTTTACCTCAAAACTGGCAACATGCAATCTGTGCTCTCAATGAAAAAATCGCGCCTGTTTTTTGGGTGAGTAAAAACTGGGTTCGAAATAAACTCAACTGGAAAGCACCTTGCTATATCTCACACGGTGGAAATCCTTCGTTCGTGCCTCCTCATGACATTGGTCCAAATACAGTTTTGTATGGGGAAGTTCTGCGCGGTGCCACTGGAGCAGGCATTGGATTTCAGGGGAACTGGGTTGGGTGTTAGACTTTCCCGCGCTAGATCTATCCAGGTTGTGTATAATTCTGCATGGTTTTTTTTCCAAACACTCTCTCAGCTTCGAGTAAATTATGCTGCTTACAGCGAACTCTCAAATTTTCGAGAGTGGTTTCTCCACCTAACGCAACGGGTAAAATGTGATCCAATTCGAGCCCATATTTGCATCCACATATTTTCCCTGTGATCGGATCTTTGAAGGTACACATGTGCTGGTCTCGCTGGTAGGCGGCTCTTTTTATGGCGGCTACTGATGGGTGTGAGTTGCTGTTAGACAAAGTATGAGCGCTAATATTTGTTTTATTTATAGGTTTATTGTTTTGTGAATTTATTTCTTTGAT
>JAHFAB010000091.1:0-796 GCA_023250795.1 Bacteriovoracaceae bacterium | reverse complement strand
CTCTTTTCTCCAGCGACTTCTTTTCTAAACTTGTCTCTTTCTTGATTTTCCTCTCCAAATCTATTTTGCTCAGCATAAACTCAGTGGTCATCTCAAAAATCTCTGCATAACTCGGGTTTGGATTTTTATGCGCTGTCAACTCTTTGAGACGCTGGATATTTTGCATGAGCTTCTCTTCTGCTATGATTTTTAATTCTGTCTTTGTTGCAGAAACCACACGGCTTCTTTCTTTGGGAAGTGTTTTTTCTGGGTCAGTGCTGATTGAAAATAAAAACTTCTCAACTTCAATTTGAGTTTTGTCTTCTATTTTTTTAAAAAGCTCCGCTTTTGTCTCTGGAGTATAATCTTTTTTCTCTTTCTCTAGAAAATTTTGCAATGAACTTACGTTACTCAAAGAAACTTTACCGGAGTTCAAAGATTCTTCTACTTGTTTTTGAGCTTTTTCGGGAAGCGCTCTTAATAACCTCATGGCCTTAATCCGTCGCATTGCAGAAGCCGGAGTGTATTTCAACCCCTCAGTCACGTAGTTGTATAAACTTGAAAAACCCCGATCTAAGTAAAGTTTTCTTTTGGCCACTTCTTTTAGGTGCCAAATAAGTTCCGTTGTGTGCCTTCTTTCTCGAGTAACTATCTCCTGAGTTTGGGTCCAAAGCTCTTGATCAGATAAGTGCTGTAAATTCATAAAAAACACTCCTTATAAATTATAAAAAAAGCCAAAATACAGTATTATTTGCAGAAAAATAAGTAACACAAAAACAGATAAAATCAACAAAATTATTTGTAAAAAAGAGATTTT